>NZ_NOLK01000008.1:0-112722 GCF_002245985.1 Nostoc sp. 'Peltigera membranacea cyanobiont' 232 | reverse complement strand
TTTAGAGTGTTCCAAAAAATAAATGATCCAAAACCCGTCGTTGCGAGCGAAGCGAAGCAATCCCAAGGGCTGCGATTGCTTCGCTTCGCTCGCAACGACAATTGGGCATTTTCTTTCTTGGAGTACTCTTATATCGATTACCTGTGAGGTTTTTCTGAACAAATTGCTCAAGCCCCAAGTGCGATCGAGCGTGATTTTGAGCAATTTAACAAAAAATTACTATTAGGCAGCGATCGCAACCTCAAGTAGTTCCTCAATCCTTAATTCCAAAGAAATTATCTATATTTTCCAAAAATTCTGATTTCCTTTCTAGATCCTCAGGTAATTAGTTTTTCCGATGCAAATAAATAAAATCTATGATAGTATCTAATTTTACATTTTTTATGGCAGTGTTTTTAGATTACGATAACTAAGTAAGTAAAAATATGTATACTTAATGATTACCATAAAGACTTCTAACTAAAAATCCTATAATTTAATACAAAGCGAGCAACTACAGTGCTTTCTAGGTTTTTTGTGTTAAGAAACCTCCGTAAAAAACCTGATTTAACATTTGTGCAAATTTATCATACTGGAACTAGAAGCAAAAAATTTGACAACAAGACATCCCTTATTCGTAAGATAAAAGATACAAGCTGCAAAAAAAATTAGAGAGGCAGCTTTACATAATGCATTAATCCCTATGAAAACTCTGGCTTAGATACAGTCAAATATTAAATTTCTTTTTGAAATCTAACACTGTTAACTTGTGCAAAAACTTGGAGTGCCTTTGTGATTCAATGGAAATCCAACCATCCAGACTTTACAGAACAAATTGTTAGTGGGTCAAACCCCACTAACACAGTAAAGAGTATCGGTTCAAATCATGTTGTAGGCTCGCAGAATAATGTGGAGGCTTATTCTTTAGGCTTATCTCAAGAAGACCTGATGCTTAAAGATAAGCAAGCAATGTCTTCTTGGATAAAATCTGATATTAATTATGGTGATGATTCATTGGTTTCTAGAACACTACAAGCCAAAGGTTCTAAAGTGAATGGGTTTGATTTAGATCCGCCGAAGGTTTTAATAGTTGACGATCATGCCGCTAGCCGTATGACTGCTGTTGCCCTCTTGGGGATGGAAGGATACGAAGTGATTGAGGCGGACAGTGGTTCTCTTGTTGTGGGATTGGTAACTGAAAAACAGCCAGATTTGATTTTGCTGGATGTGATGATGCCAGGAATGGATGGATTTGAAGTGTGTCAATTGCTCAAACAGGATGAGCAGACTAGACTGATTCCAGTGATTTTCATTACAGCATTAAATGACAGGCGATCGCGGATTCGGGGAATTGAAGTTGGGGCAGATGATTTTCTCACCAAACCCTTCGATCGTGTGGAACTGGCGGCGCGGGTGAAGTCCTTGGTACGGCAAAAGCGTCTGAACGAAGATTTAGACCATGCCGAACAAGTACTATTTTCCATTGCCATGTCTATTGAAAGTCGCGATCCTAACACCGGCGACCATTGCCAACGCCTATTAAAACTGGGACAACTTTTTGGTGAATACCTCAGCCTCTCACGCTACCAAATTCGAGATTTGAGATGGGGTGGTTATCTCCACGATATCGGCAAGGTGGGTATTCCCGATGCAATACTGCTAAAAAAAGGTGAACTCACCTCCGAAGATTGGCAGATCATGAAGCAGCACGTTTTAATTGGAGAAAGAATCTGCCAGCCACTACGCAGTATGCAGGGTGTAATTCCCATAATTCGCCATCACCACGAACGCTGGGATGGTTCAGGCTACCCTGATGGACTTAAAGGCAATGATATTCCTTTTCTGGCACAAGTATTTCAGTTAATTGATATTTACGATGCCCTAACTAGCGAACGACCTTACAAAAGAGCTTTTACTTTTGCAGAGGCACTTTTAGTGATGGAAAAAGAAGCTGATTCTGGTTGGCGCAATCCTAAGCTAATGCAGGAGTTTGTAGAGTTTATTCAATTTTATCAAGAGAAAAAGTAGGGAGGATAATGATTTATCGCTGCTGTCATGAGCGGGAATTGGTACTATAATCTTCGCTTTTGAGGAAAGTAGTTATCCTGACTCATTGTATATTTCAGTCTTCTATGATTAGCTGGTATGATTTGAGCCTAAATCTTAAAGTACCAACAGCATTAATCAAAACTTTCACTGATAGCTGATAGCTAATTATGGTAGTTGTAGCAATTCTAGCGGCGGGACGCGGCACACGGATGAAATCAAGCTTACCCAAAGTTTTACATTCTTTGGGTGGGCGATCGCTAGTCGAGAGAGTTCTTGAAAGTGTAGAACCACTTTCCCCCTCACGGCGAATCGTAATTGTGGGATATCAATCCAAGGAAGTGCAAGCCGCCATGCATTCAATTCCCAATTTGGAGTTTGTCGAACAGACTGTGCAATTGGGAACAGGTCATGCCATCCAGCAATTACTTCCACACTTGGAAGACTACACTGGGGATTTGCTAATACTTAACGGCGATTTACCGTTGATCCGCAGCGAAACCCTCAAGCAGATGTTACAAACTCATGCCCGAAATCAAAACGCCGCCACTATTCTCACCTCACACCTATCCGATTCCACAGGCTACGGGCGAGTTTTTTGTAATGATGAAAATATTGTGCAGCTTATGGTTGAACACAAAGATTGTACTGCTGCTCAAAGACAAAATCACCGGATTAACGCTGGGGTTTACTGTTTTCACTGGCCAGATTTAGCAAAGATACTGCCCCATCTCCAGGCAAACAATGCCCAAAAAGAATACTATCTCACTGATGCCGTCACTCAAGTGGGAAAAGTTATGGCCGTGGATGTGGAAGATTATCAAGAAATTCTCGGCATCAACGATCGCCTGCAACTAGCAACAGCATCTGAAATTTTGCAAAGGCGAGTCAAAGAAAAATGGATGCTAGCAGGTGTCACTCTCATTGACCCCACAAGTATCACCATTGATGAAACAGTGGAATTACAGCCGGATGTAATTATTGAACCCCAAACTCACCTGCGGGGAAATACAGTAATTCAAACAGGAAGTCACATTGGGCCGGGGAGTTTAATTGAAAATAGTCACTTAGCTGAAAATGTCAGAGTACAGTATTCAGTAGTAACAGATAGCACTGTGCAGGCAGGAAGCCGAATTGGCCCTTATGCTCATTTGCGCGGTCAGGTACAAGTGGGTGCTAATTGCCGTGTGGGGAATTTTGTGGAATTAAAAAATACTCAATTAGGCGATCGCACAAATGCAGCCCATTTGTCGTATATAGGTGATAGTGTTATCGGCAATCAGGTGAATATTGGTGCTGGGACAATTACTGCTAATTATGACGGCGTAAAGAAACATCGTACAACAATTGGCGATCGCACAAAAACTGGTGCAAATAGCGTTTTAGTAGCTCCACTCACCTTGGGAGATGATGTTTACATTGCAGCTGGTTCTACAGTCACAGAAGACGTACCTGATAATTCCCTGGTGATTGCCCGTAGTCGTCAGATAGTGAAACCTGCTTGGCGCAGGAAGAGCCAATAAAGCGATAATTAAATCATCAGATTAGCTGATTCAACTAGAGGTAAGAGATAAGGAAAATAAAACAACTGACCGCGACTATTGAGCGTGAGGAAAATGGCTATGTATCGCTTTGTCCAGAATTCGATATTGCTAGCCAAGGTGACACCATCGAAGAAGCACGCAGTAATTTAGTTGAGGCGTTGGAATTATTTTTTGAGACAGCTGACCCATCTGAAGTCCAAGATAGGCTAATTACAGAAGTCACGCGCTCTTTTTGAGGTGAATTAGGGACTTCCAAAAAATAAAATATACAGTAGGGTGTGTTAGGCGAAAGCCGTAACGCACCGAGATATCTGGCGGTGCGTTACGCTGTCGCTAACGCACCCTACAAAATTGGATATTTTTTTAATTGGAAGTCCCTTAGCAGAAAGTGTAGGTTGAGCAATCTCATGGTGGATTAGCTTGTCCCAAAAGTCATCAGAACAAGACAGACAAAATTTAGTATGGAAGAACTGCTAGAACTTAGGCAACTTCTAGAACAAGGCAAAATCTATGAGGCACTGCTGTTGGTTGATGAGTTAGAAGAAATGAGCCTCAGTGACAAAATCAATAAAATTGATAGTTATGGTGTGATTCTTCTCATCCATTTAATTAAACAAAAGGCTGAAAAACGTTCTACTCGCTCTTGGGATGTTTCGATAGAAAATACGGTGCGGGAAATCAACAAAATAAACAAGCGCCGCAAATCCGGTGGTTTTTACTTGAATCAAACAGAATTAATGGATATTCTGCAACAAGGATATCAAGTGGCACTGAAAAGGGCGGCGCTAGAAGCTTTTGAGGGAAGTTATGAAGCCCAAGAGTTAGCAGCAATAGTTAACCAGCAAGAAACTTTAGCCGAAGCGCTGGAACTGATTCAACAATAACCAATCAGTTCGTCGCCAGTCCATTCCAAAGTATCACCAATTTTTTCGCCGTTGTGGTAAGCAGCGAGTAAAATTTCGCTAGTTTTGCCCCAAGCGATCGCTCCACTCACATCTAAAGCGATCGCTCCTAAATCCCGTTTGTTCTGGTGCGCTTCCTCAAAGGAACGCTCCATAGCCTCCTTCAGGGACATTCCATCAGTGACACGCACTACAATCCGTGGGGCTAAACACTCATCGATGATATCTTCTCCAATTCCAGTACAGCTAACACCAGCATTACTAGTAGCATAATTACCTGCTGGCATCGCAGAATCACTTACCCTGCCAATCCGCTCAAAGCCCTTACCACCAGTGGAAGTGCCAGCAGCTAGGCTACCAGATGCATCTAAAGCTACGACACCGATAGTCCCACGTCCGGCATTACTGGTTTCTATCAGTTCGGGTTCTGCTACCACGCCAGCCATTGCACTTTTAAAATTATCCTGGCGTTCTTGCATCCACTCTTGCAACCGCAAATCAGTTAAAGCGTTATAGCTAGGAAGTTGCATTTCCCGCGCCAACTCAGCCGAGCCGAAATCTGATAGGACTCGATCTGGCGAATTTTGTAAAAACTGTGCCAACTCAATGGGATTTTTTACCCGCGAAATATTAATCACGCCACTAAACCGCCCTAATGCGCCATCCATCAGGGAAGCACTCATGCGAATTTGCCCATCAGATTGCAGTACTGAACCAGTACCAGCATTAAAGCGGGGATTGTCTTCGAGCATTTGGCAACCATGCACCACCGCCTCAGAAGCAGTTGCTCCTGACAATAGCAGAGAATAGACTTCTTCTATTACTGTATGGAGCGATCGGCGCACCGCCTCTAATCCTCCTTTACCGTGGAGAGAACTACCAGCCCCTCCATGAATAATTAATTTAGGTTGCACCTGTGACTCCATTAATCCCCTGCGCTATTTGCGTCTGTGTTGCGGTTAGTTTTATTGGGGAATGGGGATTAGGGATTAGGTATTGGGTATTGGGAAGAAGAATTTATTCCCCAGTCCCCAGTCCCCAGTCCCTTTAAGTTTTCGCTTCAGAACGACGACGACGACAACGTTCTGAGCAGTATTTCACATCGTCCCAGCAATCTTGCCACTTTTTACGCCATGTGAAAGGACGTTGACATACCGGACAGATTTTTGTAGGTAGGTCAGATTTAGAACGAACACGTCCCATATAAATACTGTGTGTGTATATGAGAATTTGATTTCTGAGAGAGGTGGAAAATAATTATAACCAGTTTCCTACAAAGGAAGTAAACCTTCACAGAAAAAATGTAATGTCAATCTCTCCTAAGATTTATTTTTTAGCTATGTATCTGGGAACACAAAATTATCGGCAAATAACTCAACCTCAAGTAAATATATAAGTAGAACGACTTGAAAAAAACAAACTATGTAAAGTAATGTAATTTTAGCGAAAATCAGTTCGTAGTAAGGACTTTAGTCCTGATTTGAGACCTAAAGTTCTCACTACAAACCTTTAATTATTTACCCTGTTCTACTTACATTTGTCTAGGGAGAGTTTTACACAGCATAGTCAAGCTTGGGTTAAGTATTTATAGAACTAGCTTTTTCAATGTGACTTCTAAAATCTCTTTCTTCTCTTTGCGCCCATTGCGGATCTGCGGTTAAAAAATCTTTTATTAAATCACAGTCAAATCGCATTAGATTAGAATTAAACTTGCTCATGAAGTGTTAATCAACTTCTCAAATTCAGGACTTACGCAAACAATAGCCGAAAAGAAAGATTTTCTTCTTAGAGCAATTCATAAATTGCCCTTACAGCATCTCGTTTCGCGTAAGTCCTAAAATTAACTGCGGTTAAAACCGTTCGTGTCGCTTCCCTCTCAGGTTTAAAGACGCTGAGTTTCTTGCATACTGCGTATTCTTATGACTGATCTACCACCCAACGCTCAGAATCCCGAAGAAAATGCTACCAACGATGTAGCACAAGAATTACTACGAAGGCTGAGGCAAAAACAAGGTAACTGGGTGGAATGGGGAACAGCGATCGCCTCGTTGCTAAAAACCGGTTACAACCCCCAAGAAATTTTTGAGGCGACTGGATTTGAGCCGATTCAACAAAATCAGGTGGTTGTCGGTTCCCAAGTTTACAATTCTTTGGAAAACTCTGGAGTATCGGCAGAAACGCGATCGCACTACGCCACACGCGGCAGTGATGTTTTATACGAACTGCGTTTGCTCACTCAAGAAGAACGCGCCGCCGCCGCCGAACTGATCTTCCTCCACAAAATCGATGCTGATGAAGTGAAGGAAGTGGCAAAAGCAATTAAAGAGTTCTCTTATTACCGGACTTTGCCAGAAGGATTTTCTGCCCATCCTGGAGATGCCGTTGCTCACCAAGTTTGGAAACTGGCACGCCAAAATACAGATTTACAACAGCGATCGCGCCTGATCGCTAAAGGTTTGCGTTTTGCTTACACGCCAGCAGCCAGGAAACAAATCGAACAGCTTCTGACTGATTTTACTAGCGTTCCCCAGCGTCCAGCACCAATTTTACCCTTTTACCGCCTGGAATTTGAAGAACAATTACCCCGAATTTTGCCCGTGGTAGGCGAGTTGCCATTGTCACGAAAAGACTTACAATCTGTGCCGATTTTGACAGAAATTGAACCATTTCGCCTGGTTAAGTTTTCTGGAGAGCAAGCTTGGGTACCATTACCAGGTTGGCAAGTGCTGTTAGCAGCAGAAGATCCAGTAGTGATTTTAGCGAATAGCGATCGCTTCCCCGTCCAAACTCAAAGCCAACTAGGGCCCGTTGTAGTTGTGGTAGATCGTGCCAAACGAGAATGGGATGCCTCTAGCTATTTTGTCATTGAAAATGGTGGTGAATTAGAGTTTCAGTGGTTTGAAACTGAGCCAGAAATTCCTCTACTAGGACAAATTATTATCATTGTGCGTCCTAAGAAAATTCTGGACGAAGAATTAACTAAGGATTCCTGGCAAATTGATGAATAATTGAAGAAGAATTCAGGAGTCAGAATTCTGAATTCTGTTCCGATCAATTTCCATTTTAATTTTCTAAATCTTTGCTGCTAACAGTTGCGCTGCTCATTTGTTCTCGCAAAATTGCAACTTGAGAAATCATGATTTTCTCTAGCGCCCCAGTTTCCATCGTTCCCATCCAACGAATCATTGATGAGAGAAATAATTCTTTGAGATAGGCAAAAGAAAAGCCTTCTGTTAATTCAACTATCTGACTCACAGCTTGTTCAGACAAGCCCATCGCACTTTTTAATTTTTCATTCCACAATGTGATGTAGGCTTCTCGTTCGGGGATAGCTGGCAGGTCAAAATGATATTTGCGATCGAAGCGACTGGGGCGATTGCTAATTGCAGAATCTAAACGTTCTGGATGATTAGTAGTCGCAATAGTCACAATCCCTTGATTAGAGGCAAAGCCATCAAGCTCATTTAAAAAGAAAGAGCGGTTTTCATCATTCAGTAGAGAATCAATATCTTCTAATACCAAAACACACGGGGCAGACTGTCGTGCTTGGTTGAATACTTTACGGATATTATCGCTATCAGTAGCATACTCGGACTTAAAGCTTTTAACGTATAAGCAAGGCTGCTGCATTTGGTTAATCAACGCTTTAACTGTATGAGTTTTCCCATTTCCTGGTGAGCCAATAAACAAAATACCACGTTTCCAAGGAACGCTGTAATTTGCGTAAGTTTCGCGGGAAGCAAAAAAGTTGATTAGGTCATCTTGAATATCTTGTTTAAGAGTTCTATGTAAAATGAGATTATCAAAAGTTGCGCTTTGAATAGATTGAAATAGGTCTGGATTTTTATCCCAGCAACCATCTTCAAAAACTAAAAGTTCGTCACGAATTTCTGAGTTCCATTCACAAACTGCGGCGAAAAAGTTTTCAGCTACTTCTTTGCTATCCGCCAAAATCCAAGAATAGCGAGTTTTACAATAACCTTCATTCCAACTCATTAAGAGGACATCAAGTTTATTCCCTTGCCATGAAACTTGAAACCTGGCATTTTCAGTATATTTATAAATTTCGTTTTCCATGCCATTCCAACCAGTAAGCATCTGGTTATGGATCTGATTATCATATTTAATTTTGCATAAATTTGCCTCAGCATACTTTTCTAAATTGAAGGAACTATCATTACTTTCCAGCAAGGCTTTTTTAGGATAAATAGCTGCTAGCTCCTGACTAACATGATAAGAGATAGCATTATTAGATAAGCTCAGGGCATGTGTAATTAGTTTTTTAATTTTCATGTTTATTTATTTTTATGCTTAGTTAGAAGCTCAGAAAGATATCAAATTAAGTTAATCTAACATTAAGATGGCTGAATTGTGAATTCTTACTTAAAGAATTATTCTTCCAAATATAAAATTTGATATGTCAGACTCTAAATTTATTGCTCCTGTGGCTCAAGAATCACTCCATTCAGAATTGTCTGAGCGATCGCCTGTTCCTTCTCTGCGAGATAAAATTCTCGCAATTCGCAACAGTCTACGCCCCGGACAACAACAAATGGCTGACTGGGGATCTGGCCCTTTGGCTATTTCTGCCGTTCCTGGCGCAGGTAAATCTACTGGGATGGCGGCGGCGGCAGCGATCGCGATCGCCCGTCAATATGAACGTTATGCCCAGTCGCGCCCATCCTCGCGTCGTCATCTGGTGGTTGTCACCTTTACTCGTTCTGCTGCTGCCAACATTAAAGCGAAGATCCGCAAATTCTTACGAGATGATTTATCTCTACCTCAGACGGGCTTTTTTGTCTATACCTTACATGGTTTAGCGTTGAACATTGCTAGTCGCCATTCTGATTTATCGGGTTTGCAGTTAGAAAATGTCACATTAATTACACCAACCCAAAGTCATCGCTTTATCCGAACAGCTGTAGAACAATGGATTGCAAATAATCCCAGAATATATTTACGGTTATTGGAAGGTCATCAATTTGACGGAGAAGAGACAGAAAGGTTGCGTCGCCAATCGGTGCTGCGAACAGAAGTATTGCCGGAATTAGCGAATACGGTAATTCATGAAGCAAAAAGTTCGGGGATATCGCCAGAAAAATTGCGGGAGTGGAGTAGACAAACCACAGACGAATATACAATTTTGAGCGTAGCGGCGGGATTGTATGAGCAATATCAAAACTTAATGCGATCGCGTGATTTCATCGATTACGACGATATGATTTTAGCCGCACTGCGCGTTTTAGAAAACGACAGCGCCCGTCGCATCGAGCAAAACCAAGTTTTCGCCGTATTTGAAGACGAAGCCCAAGATTCTAGCCCGCTACAAACGCAGCTGTTGGAAATTTTGGCACGTGATGGGGGAGATAACTCTTGTACAGACGCGATTAATCGCGTCTCTAACTCCTCACTTAATCTAGTCCGAGTTGGCGATCCAAATCAGGCGATTAACTCTACCTTCACCCCAGCCGATCCGATTTATTTTCGGCAATTTTGCGAAGAGTGCGATCGCATCGAACGATTGGCAACGATGGATCGAGCTGGTCGCAGTAGTAGAATTATCATTGAGGCCGCTAACTTTGCCCTCAAATGGATCAATAATCAGTCCTTAGCAAAAACGAATAACGGACAACAGACTCCTGACAACCGACAAGTACCATTTCGCTTACAAACAATTCGCCCTGTTGAAACCGGAGATCCGCAAAAGAACGCCAATCCAGCACCAATAGGGCGGGGATTAGAACTTTATACCCCGCGTGACATTCATCACACCGTTGAATTGCTATCTAAAAGAGTAGTTGAGTTATTTGGCGAAGATCCAACACAAAATAGTGCAGCGATTTTAGTGCGAGAAAATCGCCAAGGAAGATGGTTAGGAGAGGCTCTAGCATCTATATGCAAAGAGCATAAAATTACACTTTACGATGTGGGAGAACGCGATCGCCGTTCTCATGTTCCCCAAGAGATTTTAGCATTGCTGCAATTTTGCGATCGCCCCCACTCCCCCGATTACCTCAAAGCCGCATTAGAAGCATTAGTACAGCGCCAGCTAATTCCTACCCAAGACCTCAACGCCCTTGCTAGTTTACCAGAAGAATTTTTGTATCCTGGCCCCCTAGCAGCACCCCAGGCAGAAACAGTCCAAAAAGCCGCACGCTTGTGTCGCAATTTACTTCGCGCCCGCTTGGAATTGCCCCTTTACCAGCTAATTTCCTTTCTCGCCTTAACCTTAAATTACGACCAGGCAGAATTAGCAACTGCTGACAAACTTGCAGAACGGGTAAACCAGCAGATAGCTGGCAATAGTTCAATGGGGGGAATGCTGTCAGCTTTAAGTGAAATCGTCAGTTCCGAACGGTTTGAACCAGTGGAAACCGAAGATTCAGAGGAACGTTATACTCGTCGCGGTCAACTGACCATTATTACCATGCACAAAGCCAAAGGGCTGGATTGGGACTATGTATTTCTTCCCTTTCTCCACGAAAACTTAATTCCTGGGAGATTTTGGGTTCCTCCTCAAAGCCAGTTTTTAGGGGATTTTACCTTATCAGAAGTAGCCCGCGCCCAAATTCGTGCTACTCTCCACGGAGAATCTACCATCCCAGATGTCACACAAGCATGGGAACAAGCAAAGCAGTTGAAAATATCTGAGGAGTACCGTTTACTCTACGTTGCGATGACACGGGCCAAGCGTCTGGTGTGGATGTCAGCAGCACAGAAAGCCCCCTTTACTTGGAGTAAACCAGAGAATTTACAAGAACAAGCTCCTTGTCCCGTGTTTCCAGCATTAAAGCGCCAATTTCCTGAATCTGTGGCGAATTTGGCTTACATCTAGCTAAATAAATCTTCTAGATTTTTCCCACCAAGTAAGTAGGTGGGTGAGAAAATTTATAACTATGTCATTGCGAACGCAATGAAGTGGAGTGAAGCAATCACAAGGTTTTCACTGCTTTTACTTTTCGTTACATAGTTATATTTATTTGTGCTTGCCTACTTAATTTTAATCAGAAAGTTAGCATAGATATATTTAGCATAGATATATATTGAATATAAAATTTAATTTTTATGTAGCGGAGAAAAATATTCAACTTAAGGCTAAGTTTTCATGTAGTATTCATTTAAATTGCATTCTCAAAGTCTTAGGGGAGGATTTGCATGAAAACTACTTACAATCCAAGGCAATATTGGGAGCAACGACTAAATAATAATTTTACACTCAAAGGTGTAGGTCATATAGGATTTAGTGAGTCTTATAACAGTTGGCTTTACCGCAGAAAAGCTCTGTGTATAGAATCTTGTCTAAGTGGAACGACCTTACAAGGGAAGAATGTACTTGATATTGGCTGCGGTACAGGTTTTTTCGTTAATTGGTATGTCGAAAAAGGAGCAAATATCACTGGTATCGATATTACTGATGTAAGCATCAAAAAGCTTAAGCAAAAGTATGAAGGTGAATTCTACACACAGGATATAACCGATCCTAATTTTAGTCTTTTTTATCAGAAATTTGACATAATCAACATCTGGGATGTGGTATACCATATTGTTGATTCTAACCTTTTTAACCAGGCTTTCGACAACATTGCTAAAAGCATTAAAGATGGTGGACTGTTGCTTTTGACAGATTGGTTTGGTGGTTCTTCTGACAAGCAGATAGGCAGCCATGTCAAAGCGAGATGTCTTGATACCTACAATCAGATTCTTCCCAAGAAGGGATTTGAGCTAGTAGGAATTTATCCTTTGTATTACCACCTGAATAATGTTCATGTGAGAATATTAGATAACTATCTCGGTAAGTTCTATTTTGAGCTTGATAACCGCAATCAAAAAATACCTAAGAATAATTTATCCTTAGGTCTGTGGCGTTATAATCAAAACAATAATTAGTCTTAGTAAGAGGTTATGACACTAACTTACAGCATAGTGTAGCTTTCTATACGACTATCGATATCCGATCGGACATTGACTAAATAAGTGCATTCTTCTCAACTTAAGTTACATGCTAAAAAGCTGGGCTGGGAATATAATTTCCTTTTTTTGGAATTAAAGAAGCAAATAATCACCTTTTTGGCTAAAGAAATCAAGCAAATTTTAAATCAGCGATGCAATGATATTAATACTCATAGCTAAAATGGTGGTATTGAAAAAGAAGGATAATATGCCATGTAACAAAGTCAAGCGCCTCATGTTGCTTGATGTCGTCTGCACGTCTGAAACTTGACTGGTCATGCCAATTACAAATGAATAATATAAAAATTCCCAATAGTCTGGATAGTCGTTATTAGGAAAATCCAAACCTCCGGTAATTTCTTCACTATTTTTATGGTTAATATATTTGTAATAGCTGTGTGCATATTGCACTGCAAACATCGTATGCACTAGTAACCAGGAACCAACAATGGTTATAATTGCAAGTACGACATGTAGAGTAAGCAGAATTGTTGACAATTCTTTTTTGTCAGTTAGCAAAAACCCAATAGCTAAAACACTAGCACAAGCCGCAGCTATCACTAGCAGGAATATAGCCAAATGCCCTTCATATTCACTCTCCGCATAACGACGAATTTTTTCTGGTGTAGCCACGATCATTTTCCACCAGGTTACAGCTAAGAAAAAGTCAACACCGGAGTTCCAAGCGCAGAGAATGCGAGTCGGTAAGTGCAGTAAATGTGGAAGTATTACAGAAACTAATACAGCGAGTCCGACAGCAATGATTAGTCGGGGTCGAGAGTCAAAGTTTTTAAATAAGTTAAGTTTCACAAATATAGATTCAGAACATTTTTAAGCAAGGAGATATCACAGTTATAGACAACTTATACACAAAGGTAAGTTGAACTGTAATTATAAAACGGGAGAGAGCGCAGAGTTTGCGTTAGTTCTGTCCACCACAGGTATAGTACTCCCAATTTAACCATCCGATCGCTTCTCTACTGGATCGTTTAATTTAAAAATACGACCAGAGAGGGTAGCTTGGCAAGAATGCTTAAACAATATAAGAATGAATTTCACCCTTTGACTAAGCCTGTAGTGCAATAGCAAAAGCCACTCAATTGAGTGAATGTGTTTATAGATGAAGAGATAAGCCGTATGAGCAAATCAAAAGACGGCATAGCGACAGGTCAAATGAATAATCGAGAAAGTAAGTTAAATTCGCCCCAGCACCTTGTTGGAATCAGGATTTTGTTGGTAGAGGATGAGCCAGATATTGCAGACTTGCTGATTTTCATTTTGGAAACAGCAGGTGCAGAGGTAATGGCTTTAATGGACGCAGAAGCAGCCTTATCCATGCTCGAATTATTTCATCCCGATCTTTTGCTATCGAATGTGAAGTTGCCCAATCGTGATGGGAACTGGTTGATCGAGCAAATTCGTGTACATTCAAGCTCATTATTAAGGCAGTTACCAGCGATCGCCATCACTTCTTATACACGGGAAGTTTCAAGTCGTAAGTCTTTGGATGCTGGCTTTGATCGATTTCTAGTCAAGCTTGAGAGTCCAGAGTCAATCGTGGATGAGGTTGTGCAGCTACTGTCCAGTTCTGCTTAGAAGGGCTAAGTTGGGGTCGAAGCTCCATGATTGTAAAAAAGTGTTACTTGGCTGATGTGAGCCATTAATTTTTGGTGTTTTGAATAGTAAGCTAATCGGCACAATCGCATCTTCTGGCAAATGACAGATTCAATAAAATATTGGTGATGCGATCGCTCTTAATGCCAGTCTTCTTTTTCAACAAAAAAAGCCTGTATTTATTGCTAAATCTAGCTTATAGGCTTTATTGCCATGTTTAGATGATTTCCGGAAAATAAATTACCCGATAAAGCAATTGAGTAGCTCTGATTCCCTACTGGGAAAAGGACTCTTTTAACTGACCCGGTAATTTATTATTCAGAAATATCCTAAGTACCTGATATTGAGCAAAAATGAAAATTTTTGCAGGTAATTTATGGTAGATGCATTCAATCTAGGAATAAAATAAATTCTTTCCCTCAGTAAATACACTAATTTAGTCAATGAGACTTCAGAAATTTGCAGGCATAAAAAGTACCTCCAATCCTTTATGAAAAAAGGAAATATGTTGATTAGGTAAAAAGCTTTCAAAGTCAGTTAAATAAAAGACAACTTATAAATTGATACAAAAATCTTGTCTTATTTATGTTTAAAGCTAATTTCCGACAAAGTTCGTTCAGGAACTGCATACAACAAGCAATAGAGAAACAGACTTTTCAAGTTGTACTGAGTTTTTTCAAAAATGAAATAGGACTCCTATATGATGCGGTAAGTATCGTCTAGGCGAAGACAGATTATGACGCAAACAATTTCAATCAACGACTCTGGGCGCTTGCAACTCACACCACTAGAAATCCCATCTCGTCTACTGTTGGGGCCTGGGCCATCGAATGCCCATCCCACAGTTCTCCAGGCGATGAATACCTCACCAGTTGGTCATCTTGACCCAACTTTTCTCGCACTCATGGATGAAATTCAGTCATTGCTACGCTACGTATGGCAGACAGAAAACCCACTCACCATTGCAGTCAGTGGTACGGGAACAGCCGCAATGGAAGCAACGATCGCTAATGCTGTTGAACCTGGTAATGTAGTTTTGATTGGTGTAGCTGGTTATTTTGGTAATCGCCTCGTAGATATGGCTGGACGTTATGGTGCTGATGTGCGAAGCATTACCAAACCTTGGGGACAAGTCTTCAACCTAGATGAACTCAAGACTGCCTTAGAAACTCATCGTCCGGCTATTTTAGCTCTAGTTCATGCCGAAACTTCCACCGGCGCACGGCAACCCTTAGAAGGAGTGGCTGATTTGTGTCGTGAATTTGGCACTTTGCTGCTGGTGGATACTGTGACAAGTTTGGGTGGCGTTCCATTGTTTTTGGATGCTTGGGGAGTTGACTTAGCCTATAGTTGTAGCCAAAAAGGGTTGGGTTGTCCGCCTGGTGCTTCGCCTTTTACTATGAGTGCGCGTGCAGTTGAGAAATTGCAACAGCGCCCAACAAAGGTTGCAAACTGGTATTTGGATATGTCGTTACTGGGTAAGTATTGGGGCGCGGAACGCACCTATCACCACACAGCACCGATTAATTTATATTACGCATTGCGGGAAGCACTACGTTTGCTTGCAGAAGAGGGATTAGCAAACTCCTGGCAAAGGCATCAGAAAAACGTAGAGTATCTCTGGGAAGGGTTGGAGAATTTAGGACTGAGTATGCACGTTAAACAAGAGTATAGACTACCAACCCTTACCACTGTTTGCATTCCAACAGGAGTAGATGGGAAAGCGATCGCACAACAGTTACTCAATGAACATAATATTGAGATTGGTGGTGGTCTTGGCGAACTCGCTGGTAAAGTCTGGCGCGTGGGATTGATGGGCTTTAATAGTCGAAAGGAAAGTGTTGACCAACTTTTAGCAGCACTGCGGCAGGTTTTGCCTAAGTAGTTTTTCGGCTAAACAAGTGCGTTAACGGTAGCTTAACGCACTTTATCTGCTACTACAGTTATCATTAGTTTCAACTTAAGCTAGGAATAGCCTAACTGTTAGCTTCATCACACGCCTTGAACTTCAGTTCAAGGCTAACAGCTAAAGTCTACTTCAGTAGACTAGTACAACACGGCGGAAATAAACCAACCATTGGAAATGTCTAGAACCCTTACGAATTACGAATTACGAATTACGAATTACGAATTACGAATTACGAATTACGAATTACGAATTACGAATTACGAATTACGAATTACGAATTACGCCTTGCGGTACTAGAGACTTTTGGAGGTATTTAGTCAATTTCGAGTTATAAAACTTTCAATACGCTACAACAGAAAAAACCCTCTGCTAAACCTGTGAAAAAAAGAGTAACACTCACCTTCCCGAAACGCGCTGTGCAAATGCCAGTCACTTATGTACTGGCCAAAGAGTTCAACGTCGCTGCCAATATTATCCGCGCCCAAGTTGCCCCAAATCAAATTGGCAAACTGGTAGTGGAACTAGCTGGAGATATCGATCAATTAGATGCTGCTATCGAATGGATGCGATCGCGGCATGTTAACGTTTCTTATACTTTAGGCGAAATTGCGATCGATGAGGATGTGTGTGTCCATTGTGGCTTGTGTACTGGGGTTTGTCCTACTGAAGCCCTGACTCTCCACCCTGAGACGTATAAACTGACATTCACGCGATCGCGTTGTATCGTTTGCGAACAGTGTATCCCCACTTGTCCCGTACAAGCAATCTCTACTAACCTTTAACAATCCAAAATTGATCCTATTCCAGCTTAAACACATCTGCTACTACACCACCATCACCCACCAACCTAGTTTTGGCTGGAGAGTCATAAACCACCAATAGCGAAGGTATACCAGCTACATCCTGAAACAGCGCCATTCCTTCAGCACGATCTTCCCGATTTCCATAGGGAATATCTTGTATAAAATCTGGATTGCTGAAGATATTTTCTCGCAAGTTAATGCCATTTGTCCAACGATACACTTGCATGGGCCCATCTAAATCCATCGTTGGGCCGGCTAAAATCAACAAATCTTTTCCATCTACACACAAATCCCGAATTCCCAAGCCATTCAACCAGATAAAATGCTTTTTATATAACTCCTTCGCTTCTCCAATTTGCCGCAGTTTTAGAATTCCAGCGCTAGAATCTTCTAACTCAATTTCCAGTATCACAGCCCAACCCCGCAATACAGGCCCACGCAAACCCAAAAAAATCCGGTTTTGATAAACACCTATTCCTTCAATATCAAAACCGTTATCTTTTCCTGGAATTAATGCTTTGATAAACAAGCCTAAATGGGGATCGTCTGCCAAAGCTGTCATCAGCAAATTACCCTGTTCCGTTATCTCTAGTTTAGCAGCACTCAACTGCACATCTGGATTTTGGGGATGTGGGTAAGATGAGAATAACTTCCCGTCTATTAAAGGAATCCGTCCTAAGACGTAACGATTAGGTTCTGACTCAATTTTTGCCAGCCTTTTAAAGTTTTGGACATCAGTCTTATCATCGAGTTTGGGTTTTTTACGTTTGTAGCTATGAGAACCAACAAACCATAGATAATCATCAGTGTAAGCAAGTCCTTCTATATCAATTTCTCGATCTTCTGGTGCAGGTAAGTCGATAAATTCTGCTACTCTAAATTGTTGATGCTCTGTAAATTTATCAGTATCAGCTAAAGATAGACGCTCAATAGTTGAGGTTTCATCTGACCCTAACCATAAATACTTGTGATGTGTTAGCAGCACTGCTGATAAGTCTTCTCTATGTTCTTTAAAATTATCTACAAAAGTCAATAAAACTTGATTACACAAATGTGAGTTTGACATTTTAAATCATCTTCATGGTTACAAAAAGATTTATTATGATATCATAATAAATAATTTAATGTCATCTCAATATTTTTAGAAGCTATCGTACATATCAAATTGCAACGGGTAAGTCTTCTCTTTACCTATTGATAGATGTTGTATATTTTATCTATAAATATGCAGCATCTATCAATAGTTATAAGAAAAACTGTTAATTATCATGGACGAAAAAATATAACAATACTATTAGATGAGATACAAACTTTTAACTAATGTTATTATGCAATCACCTCATGAGGTATGTCATTAAGATAAATTATGAAATTAGCTACAAAACCCACGGTAAAAACTCTAGGGGACTACGCCTACCAAGCTATTCAAAAACACGTTAAGAAAACCTGGAAGTGGGAAAAATCAGTAAAGAAAGATGAAGATCCAGAAGCACTGCATCAAATGCGAGTGGGGATGCGTCGCTTACGGACAGCTGTAACTAGGTTTGAGCTAGCGTTAGATATGTCGAAACCAGTCAGCGATAAAAATATTGGTAAAATAGCCCGTCGTCTTGGTAATCTCCGAGATTTAGATGTACTCAAAGAAAGTTTGGAAAACAATTACAAACCAAACTTACCCCGCAAAGAACAAGAATCTCTACAAACAGCTTTCACAGCTTTAGCTAAACAACGTGAAGATGTACTATCGAGTGTGCAGAAAACGTTAAAAGATGAATCTTACAAGTCTTTAAAAGAGACATTAGATAAGTGGTTGGATAAACCAAGTTATCTACCTTTGGCATCTATTACTATTCAGCAAGTACTACCAGATTTACTTTTACCAGAAGTGAGTAACTTCTTACTACATCCAGGTTGGTTAGTTGGCACTCAATTTGTCGATTCAGAACTGAAAATCCAGAAAAACTGGGAACCAGAAAAGATCGAAAAACAATTGACAACAGAAGGCGAAATTCTTCATAGTTTGCGAAAAGAAGCTAAACGCATCCGCTACCAGATGGAGTTATTTACTGACTTATATGGCGAGTCTTATGAAGCTTATCTTACAGAAGTGAAAAGTATCCAAGAAATTTTGGGTACTATGCAAGATAGTGCTGTCTTAACTGACTGGCTTGAAAATGTATTCAAATCAGAAATTCAGACCGAGTTGCCTACTCTTGCTACTTTGCTAACTGAAAATCGTTACCAGTCGTGGCAGCAGTGGCAGCCTTTGCAAGAACGGTATCTGAAAGCTGAAACTAGGCATAGCTTTCATTTAACAATACTGCACCCGCTTTCAGGAGTAATAAAGTGAACTACCCACACTGACTTGGAGTACCAAGTACAGTTTGGGCTTCTGTAATCACGGGGGAGTGCCTAAACTTAGGGACTTCCAATTAAAAAAATATCCAATTTTGTAGGGTGCGTTAGCGATAGCGTAACGCACCGCCAGATATCTCGGTGCGTTACGGCTTTCGCCTAACACACCCTACTGTATATTTTATTTTTTGGAAGTCCCTTAGACTTTCGCCCAAGATTAGGACTTACCACCCCTCCTACAGCAGAGACGGCTGAACCTTCCGCCTTTATCATTCTGATACCTTCTGCTCTAATGTTTGTCGCGGCGTTTCCATCACGCTCGTGATGAGTGCAACAATAGGGAAGAGGATTGAAAAGGGTTTTTGCATCACTCCCGTATATTTTTGCCAAATTGGGATGATTCCCTGAACCTATCCCACTATTCTAAAAATCCCTAGTTCTTTTTGTAAAATCGATATTTATAAAGAATCTGGCGATAAATAAAGACGGGTTGCAGCCCGTCTAAATAGCTTGAAAGTGCAAATACACCTTGTATTAGGACTGAAGATAACACGGTTAATTTTTTTAGAGCTGCCAATTTGCCAAATCATAAAAAGAACAAATTTTAGAACCGTCGCAAAAATCCTGAGATTTCCGACTAAATCATTCACCCACCCATGTTTGAAGATTTGCGGAAATTGCCATGTCTGAAGATAAGCCCGGAGTTTCAGAGTCCTCCCCAATCTAAAAGCAGTAATAATTCCCCTCAAAAAATATTGCTTTGTCTAAATAAGTCATAGTAGAGGTTATAGCTACTGGATACAGAAGCTTCTCTAATATGCTGTCAGGCTGGTTCACCTTTACATGAACTTAGCCAGCAACGATAATCAAGGTTTATAAGCATCAAATATGAATGTTCTACTTCTATATCCCCGTTTTCCAAAAAGTTTTTGGTCTTTTGAAAAAACACTGGCTTTATTAGACCGTAAAGCAATGCTACCGCCTTTAGGCTTGGTGACTGTAGCCGCGATATTACCTCAAGAATGGGAGTATAAATTAGTAGATCGAAATGTTCGCGTCTGTACGGAGGCAGAGTGGGATTGGGCAGATTTGGTGATTATGTCGGCGATGATTGTGCAAAAAGAAGATTTGCTCTGTCAGATATTAGAAGCAAAACGCAGAGGTAAACGAGTAGCTGTAGGTGGGCCTTTCCCGACAGCGTTACCAGATGAAATGACATCCGCCGGGGCAGATTACTTGATATTAGACGAAGGGGAAATTACCCTACCCTTATTTGTAGCAGCGATCGCACGCGGCGATCGCACAGGTATCTTTCGCTCTGGCGGTGAAAAACCAGATGTTACCAACACTCCCACCCCTCGCTTCGACTTGCTAGAGTTTGAAGCTTATGCGGAGATGTCGGTGCAATTTTCCCGTGGATGTCCTTTTCAATGTGAATTCTGCGACATTATTGTGCTGTACGGTCGCAAACCTCGCACCAAAAACCCAGAACAAATATTAGCAGAACTAGATTATCTCTACAAACTGGGTTGGCGGCGCAGTATTTTTATGGTGGATGACAACTTCATTGGTAATAAGCGGAATGTCAAATTATTTCTGAAGTCTCTTCTGCCCTGGATGGTAGAACATAATTATCCTTTTTCTTTTGCGACGGAGGCTTCAGTTGATTTAGCCCAAGATCAAGAACTTATGGACTTGATGGTAGTGTGTAATTTTGGAGCCGTTTTTCTGGGAATTGAAACCCCCGACGAAGAAAGTCTCACTTTCACTCAGAAATATCAGAATACGCGAGACTCACTCAGTGATGCGGTGAATAAGATTACCCGCTCAGGGTTACGAGTCATGGCAGGCTTTATTATTGGGTTTGATGGCGAGAAAGTAGGAGCCGGCGCGCGAATTGTCAAGTTTGTTGAGCAAACAGCAATTCCCACAGCCTTATTTAGTATGTTGCAAGCGCTTCCAGATACAGCCCTCTGGCATAGATTAGAAAAGGAAGGACGACTCCGCAATAAATCAGCCAACATCAACCAAACTACGTTGATGAACTTTGTCCCAACTCGACCGTTAGAAGACATTGCTCGTGAATATGTGCAGGCGTTCTGTGATTTGTATGAGCCAGAGCGGTTTTTGGAGCGTACATACAAACACTTCCGTCTTTTGGGTGAAGCAACCTATCCGAAAAAGGGCAAAGCTGCCAAGAAACCATTGAACTGGAAAGTCCTCCGAGCATTGCTGGTGATTTGCTGGCGGCAAGGTGTACGTCGTCAAACGCGCTGGCAATTCTGGCGTTACTTGTGGAGTATGTATCGGCATAATCCGGGTGGAGTGAGTAGCTATTTAGCCGTTTGTGCCCAAATTGAGCATTTCTTGGAGTATCGCCAAATTGTCCGGGATGAAATTGAGGCTCAAGTAGCTGGATTTTTGGAAGCAGAAGCTAGGGTAAAACCTGAAGCGCAAGTGATGGTTAATTCCTAGCGAATTAGATTTGGCAATACCTCTGCAATGCCAATGCATCTCGATGCAATGTTAATGCGTCCCTCTGCAATGGCAATGCATCTTGATGCAATGTTAATGCGTCCCTCTGCAATAGCAATGCATCTTGATGCAATGTTAATGCGTCCCTCTGCAATGGCAATGCATCTTGATGCAATGTTAATGCGTCCCTCTGCAATGGCAATGCATCTTGATACAATGTTAATGTGTCCCCTTGCATTAAAACGCTACGCTTTTAGACAAAATTGCATTATGTTACCATGCCATCGGATAATTTGGAGATTAGTGAAGCGATCGCAGCACAATTTGCTCAATTAGTGCTGGATTGTATCGAGCGGGAGTATCCCAACAGTAATTTGTATTGGGCTGATAGCGACGAGGATATCAAACCACCGCGTAAATTGACTCCTGCTTTTTATGGCTGCTTAGATTGGCATTCAGCCGTACATGGTCACTGGTTGCTGGTACGTCTGATGCGTCATTTCCCCGAAGCATCATTCAATGCAGCTTCAAAGCAAGCACTTGGGCAGAGTTTAACACCTGAGAAAATTCAAGGAGAAATTGCCCATTTCCAACGGCTACCCTTTTATGAATTTCCTTACGGTGTAGCGTGGTTTCTGCAACTGACTGCGGAACTTCACGAGTGGAATCATCCTCAAGGGAAAGAATGGCGGGTTGTATTGGAACCGCTAGAAAAGTTGATTGCGAGTAACTTACAGCGCTGGATTGACAGACTGAGACTTCCTAATCGTACAGGAATGCATAGCCAAACAGCTTTTGCACTTGGTTTGATGCTAGATTGGGCAAGGATTACCGAAAATACTGATTTTATTCAGTTAGTAGAGAACAAAGCACGGCAATTTTATCTTAGCGATCGCAACTACTCCTTACAATTTGAACCCCTTGGCTATGATTTTCTCTCCCCTGGACTTGCTGAAGCAGACTTAATGCGGCGAGTCCTTACAACAACAGATTTTACCGACTGGCTGACTGATTTTCTGCCACAAATACCCATTGATAATTCAGTAAATTGGTTAGAACCTGTCAGAGTGGATAATCCCCAAGATTATATGCAAGCCCACTTTTACGGTCTTAACCTCAGTCGGGCTTGGATGCTTGAGGGGATCGTATCTGGATTGGCAAATAGCGATCGCCGCATCGAAACACTCCGCTCTGCTGCCCTTCAACATCGTCATCATGGACTAACAGATGTTGTAATTGAACATTATGCAGCTAGTCACTGGCTAGGAACTTTTGCTGTTTACCTCCTAACAAATCGTGGATTACCTCTCATGAGTTGAGTGCTGAGTGCTGTTAGCGATAGCGGGGCGTTTAGCCCGTGCTGAGTTAGGTGTAGGTTGGGTTGAGGAACGAAACCCAACATTATCAAAGCTTTGTTGGGTTTCACTTCGTTCAACCCAACCTACGATTCTTCTTAACTCCCCATTCCCAATCCCCAATCCCCAATTCCCAATCCCCAATTCCCAATCCCCAATGCCCAATCCCCAATGCCCCAATCCTTAAAAGATGCCAAGTAAATATGCCTTAACTTGCTGATACTGTCAGGATCAAAGAGTAAAGAGTAAAAGGCAATCTATTTTGACTTTTAACTTTCTCCTTTTGTTCAACTTCCACCACAACGGGAGGCTTAATCTTGACTAAATTGAAAGTTGGTATCAATGGCTTCGGTAGAATCGGGCGACTCGTGCTTCGCGCTGGCATCGATAATCCCAATATCGAGTTTGTGGGCATTAACGACCTAGTACCACCAGATAACCTCGCTTACCTCTTAAAGTACGACTCAACCCACGGTCAATTAAAGCACAAGGTTGAAGCCAAGGAAGACGGCATCCTCATTGACGGACACTTCATTCCTTGTGTGTCGGTGAGGAATCCAGCAGAGTTACCTTGGGGAAAATTAGGTGCAGATTATGTCGTAGAAGCTACAGGACTCTTCACTGACCACGAAGGAGCCGCAAACCACCTGAAGGCAGGTGCAAAGCGTGTCATAATTTCCGCTCCCACCAAAGATCCAGATAGAGTTACTACCCTGTTAATCGGTGTCAATCATCATCTATTTGACCCCAGCAAAGATATCATTGTCTCCAATGCTAGCTGCACTACAAACTGTCTAGCTCCTATAGCTAAAGTCATCAATGACAACTTTGGGTTAACAGAAGGGTTGATGACCACAGTTCATGCCATGACTGCCACTCAGCCAACTGTAGACGGCCCCAGTAAGAAAGATTGGCGGGGTGGTCGAGGTGCAAGCCAGAATATTATTCCCTCTTCCACAGGCGCAGCTAAAGCCGTAGCACTGGTTTTACCAGAATTGAAGGGCAGGTTAACTGGTATGGCATTACGAGTTCCGACTCCCGATGTTTCTGTAGTTGATTTAACTTTCAAAACTGCCAAAGCCACTAGTTATAAAGAAATCTGTGCTGCCATGAAGGAGGCTGCCGCAGGTTCACTAGCGGGTATTTTGGGCTACACAGATGAAGAAGTAGTTTCCACAGATTTTCAAGGCGATACCCATTCTAGTATCTTCGATGCAGGTGCTGGGATTGAGTTGAATTCCAACTTCTTCAAGGTAATTGCCTGGTATGACAACGAGTGGGGTTACTCGAATCGCGTGATTGACCTGATGTTGTCTATGTCACAAAAGGAAAAACTCGCCCCGACATCTGTTGTATAATTCGTAATTCGTAATTCGTAATTCGTAATTTAATAGGGGTTGATACTCACGAATAATAAACAGCTTGTATGTTGTTAGTCGGGGGTGAAATCACCGTTACAAAACATAATTACGAACTACGAATTGTTTAATGGTCATTGGTGATTAACCTTTGACTTTTGGGATTTGGGTCAAATGGGAAAGATGCCGAAAACAAAACGCAATCTAGTATTTTTATTTAGCAAACCAGTGATATGAAGCAAATGTGATTTTTGGCTCGTAATACTAATTCTTTGAAAGAAGGCTAAAGATTTAAACCCGAAAACCCAAATAAAATCTGAAGTCTCTGAATTACGAATTACGAATTACGAATTACGAATTCACAGGTTACTCCTCAACCCCTAATCCCTATGCGTCGAACCAAAATCATTTGTACTGTTGGGCCGGCTACATCTGCACCCGAAAAGCTGCAAGGCTTGGTAGAAGCTGGAATGAATGTGGCACGGTTGAATTTTTCCCACGGGGCTTATGAATTCCACGCCCAAACTGCTCACTATCTCAGACAAATTAGCACTGAGCAGCAAAAGCCGATCGCAATTATGCAAGACTTGTGTGGCCCCAAGATTCGTTTGGGAATCTTACCACCGGAAGGATTAAATTTAGAAGCTGGTACTGAAGTCACCTTTGTTTTGCAAGAAAAAGGTGAGAGTATCGACGAAATACCTCTACCACTGCCGACTTTGTTCGCAATGGTACGACCAGGTGAACCAATTTTAATTAATGATGGTCGCGTTAAGTTGATTGTTAGCGATCGCGATGCCGATCGCATTCGTGCCCAAGTGAAAACTGGCGGGTTAATTTCTACACATAAAGGAGTAAACCTCCCACAAACTCCTTTACCTGTCAGTTCCATCACCGAAAAAGACTTGCTGGATCTACGCTTTGGAATTCAGTTGGGTGTAGACTGGGTAGCGGTGTCCTTTGTCCAATCGCCACAAGACTTAGAACCCGCAAAGCGCATGATTGAAGCTGCTGGCGCTTCCATCCGCTTAATTGCCAAAATCGAAAGAGCAGAAGCAGTAGAGAATTTTGATTCCATTCTGAAAGTTGCCGACGCGATTATGATTGCTCGTGGCGATTTAGGGGTGGAAGTCCCAATTCACGAAGTACCCCTGATTCAAAAAGATATTATTCGCCGTTGCAATCGGGCTGGCAAACCCGTGATTACAGCCACCCAAATGCTAGAGTCGATGATTAGCGCCCCCGATCCCACTCGCGCTGAAGCAACGGATGTTGCCAACTCAATTTTAGATGGTACGGATGCAGTAATGCTTTCTGGTGAAACAGCTGTCGGACAATATCCCGTAGCCGCAGTTCAGATGATGCACAACATCGCCGTGCGGACAGAACAGGCTCTAGATGAGGGTAGCAGACATGCCTGGTGTCATGAAGCAGGCAGTCTCAGCGTTACCGAATCTGTGGCAGAATCAGTGTGTCGCATCGCTTATGAAACAGGTTCACGGGCAATTCTTTGCAACACTTCATCAGGAAGTACAGCGAGAATGGTATCTAAATATCGGCCAACTTCTCCCATTATTGCCCTCACCTCTGACATCACTACTTATCGCCAACTAGCCCTTTCTTGGGGTGTGGAAGCTTTGCTAATCCCACCAGTCCACAATGCTGAAGAGATGTTTACCAATGTGGTGAACACAGTTGTAGATATGGGTCTAGCGAATAAGGGCGATAAAGTAGTGATTACTTCTGGCGTTCCAATTGGTAAATCGGGCACAACTAGTTTAATCAAAGTGCATTCCATTGGACAGCCAATTTCGGCATAAGGCATCTAGAATAGGGCTGTGGCTCTAGATAGTAAGCAAAATTAGGCAATCATTAAGAAAGATTGCCAGAATCAGAATTGAAGGGACAGTAAAGAGTGTATAGCGGTTCCCATTCAGATGCGGTACAACATTACATCACGAGGTGTAGGGGCACGGCAGTGCCGTGCCCCTACGGGTGTACCTCACGTAAACGAGAACCGCTATAAAGAACTGGGGAATAAGTAAATCCTGTAACATTCATCACGGAGTCTTTTATGTCTAAGAATTTACTAGAACAATTGCGACAAGTGACTGTTGTAGTGGCAGATACAGGGGATATCCAGGCAATTGAAAAGTTCAAACCCCAAGATGCCACCACCAATCCTTCTCTGATTACTGCTGCGGCACAAATGCCAGAATATCAGGGAATTGTCGATCAAACTTTACTGCAAGCGAAGAAAGATGCTGGAGCCGGAGCCACCCAAGCACAGATAGTTTCTCTAGCTTTTGACCGTTTAGCAGTTGCGTTTGGATTAAAGATTTTACAAATTATTCCCGGTCGCGTGTCTACAGAAGTAGATGCTCGCTTGTCTTACGATACCGAAGCTACTCTGACTAAGGCACGGGAATTAATTGCTCAGTATAAAGCTGCTGGAATTGGCCGCGATCGCGTCTTAATTAAAATTGCCACAACTTGGGAAGGCATTCGCGCTGCGGAAATTCTCGAAAAAGAAGGTATTCACTGTAACCTTACCTTGTTGTTTGGTCTTCACCAAGCGATCGCCTGTGCAGAAGCTGGCGTTACCCTAATTTCTCCCTTCGTCGGTCGGATTCTCGACTGGTACAAAAAGGATACCGGACGCGATAGCTACCCAGCAACCGAAGATCCAGGAGTTTTGTCTGTAACCCAAATCTACAACTACTACAAGAAATTCGGCTATAAAACCGAAGTTATGGGAGCTAGCTTCCGTAATCTTGGTGAAATTACTGAACTTGCAGGTAGTGATTTGCTGACAATTTCTCCATCACTTTTGGCTGAGTTGCAGACAACAGTGGGAGAACTGCCACGTAAACTTGACCCTGCCAAGGTAGCAAACTTGTCAATCGAAAAGATATCCATTGACAAAGCTAGCTATGAAAAAATGCACGCTGGCGATCGCATGGCAACTGATAAACTAGATGAGGGCATCAAAGGTTTCACCAAGGCATTAGAAGACCTAGAAAAACTTTTGGCAGACCGACTAGTTCGCCTTGAAGGAGAAGTTGTAGCAAGTCATTAGAACGTAACGATAGTCATTATTTAATGGTTAGTGGTTATTTTAATAACCACTAACCATTAACAATTGGTTTAGGCATCAAGTAAAAATAAGTAGTGCGAACGCGAGAGCGTGTCCGTTGGCGCAGCCTCCCGCAGGGAAGGACAAACATCTTGCTCGCGCGGGCAAGATGCCCGCACTACAAATATTAAATTGTTCAACTTATTTTTACACGACTCCTTAGTTGGATCGGCAATCATCAATACCGTCGTCGGTTATTTTCGTATCGTTCAAAACGCTCCCGTCCTCGGTTATTTTCATATCGTCCAAAACGCTCCCGTCCTCGGTTATTTTCGTATCGTCCAAAACGCTCCCGTCGTCGGTTATTTTCGTATCGTTCAAAACGCTCCTGTCGTCGGATTATCTGCCGCCGTCGGATGAACTCTCGTCTTCTAATCTCTCGGTATCGTTCTGGCCCTCGTTGAGCAATTAAAAGCTCTCCAGTTTTATCTCCAATTAGGTTAGCTTCTGCTACAGCCCTCTGTTCATTGCGAACATTACTTAAAGAAATATCTTTTGCTTCAGCTAATGAGGGCGGATACACAAAGGCACATAGCAATAGTGCTATTGAGGATAACTTCCTAAAACCTTTCATGTTTTTGCTTCCACTAGACTTTCGGTAATAACTTTATTAAAACACTTGAAAGTCCGCAAATCATCGCTTATACGCTTTTTTTAAACTTAATTTGGTATGAAATATTGGATTTAAAATTCATCCTTATGGCTAATTGTAAATTGGCTCGAACTGTGTCACATAAACTAGTAAATTACTTAATACTTAGTCCTACTTCGAGAAAGCTTTGCTACATTACAATAAAGTTTAATTAGATAACAAAACACTAACTCCTGTAGGTTGAATTGATGCCTACATCTAAAATCTATGATAAGACTTATTAGGTTTCGCTATTGCTCAACTCAATCTACAAATGTACAACTTTTTTAACTAAACAAATCGGAAAATAAAGGGATAGCGGTAAGACACATTCGGCTGGTTCAGAACATGAATAATGGCAATAATTGGCATAATAAAACTGACTATGCCCAACACAATCAACAACAAAATACCAATTCCCACAACAATCAACAATGCAAAGATAATTACATAAATATAAAGATTTATGTGAAAATTTAGTGATTCTTTGGCATTATTTTTGATAATCGGGTCATTGCTAATTAACAAAATTGCAATAGGTATGCCAATGGAGATAATCGTAGAGCTAAAAAATATTGCTCCGTGGCTTAGGGCTGATAAAAGCTTGCGTTGCTGAAGGTCTTCCATGCCACAATTCCTCTTTTAGAGATTCAAGTAGTGACTATTTAGTACGATCTGATATTAGGCATCAAGTAAAAATAAGTAGTGCGTGCATCTTAACTGGCGCGGGCAAGATGCCCGCACTACAAATATTAAATTGTTCAACTTATTTTTACACGACTCCTTAGCGTTAATTAATCAATCTCTGCACAAACCATCCTAAGATACTCAATGCTAGCAACAAAGGTGTTAAGCAATCACCCCAACGCACATATAAAGTTTGTGTCTGTCGCCGATAAATTGTTTCAGCATGAGTTTCATAAGTATTATATCCAGACATCCACAAGGTTCTACCGTGAGGATCTACAAAGGCTGAATATCCGGTATTAGTTGCCCGTGCTGACCATCGATCGGTTTCAATTGCCCGCATGATATCCTGTGCATGGTGTTGGAATGGCATCGATGCAGTGTAATGGGCATCATTAGAAGAACTGAGGATAAATTGCCCACCCGCAGCAGCTTGACGGCGAAATTGTTCAGGAAAAGCAGATTCATAACATATACTAGCGATCGCGCGACCAAATGGAGTGTCAAATATCTGATTTGCTGAACCCGGAACTTGGTGTGCATCCAAAGGCGACAACCGTTGAACTATTCCGCCTAAAATTCCTTCAAAGGGAATATATTCTCCCAAAGGTACTAGCTTTGACTTATCATAGCGGCTGACAATTTCCCCCTTGCTGTTGAAAGTAAACAAGCTAATTGTATAACTGTCTCCCCGTTCGCCAAAAGCGCCAATCCAAGCAACCACACCTTTTTCCTTCACTGCTGCGACTAAGGCAGTTTGCATCAAGTTACGCTGGAAAATTGGTAAGGCTCCTTCTGGAGTGAGAATTGCATCTACACCTTGGTCTGCTAAAGTTAGATATCCATTGGTGTAATTTTCTTGAGCGCGACGAAACCCTTCGGAACTTCGTAAAAGTCGGTTCGGGATATTACCCTGAACAATCCCCACTTTTAAGGCTGCTTCTGGGGGTTGGGCAATGGGACGACTGTATAAGATAAAACCAATCAAGTGTAGGGTAATTAATAATCCTGTGGCGATTACGAAGTATTTATTAACGAACCGCAGAGGCGCAGAGAACACAGAGGAAATTCTCTCTGCGCCCTTTGCATCTCTGTGGTTCATCCATCCTTCAGCAATTAACCCATTCACAGCAACTATTGCTGCTGTCACAGTATTAGGCCCAGAGAGTTGACCCAAATGGACAATTACGAGATTGTGCGGACTTTGTGTGTAAGCAAGAGAACTCCACCACAGAGGCCCCGCACTCCACAGACTCTCTAATCCACACCAGACGGCTGTACCAATAAGTACACGCAACCACGGTTTTTGTCCAACCAGGCGAACCATCACAGCCGCCCAAATAGTCAGGAACACCCCTCCCAAGACACTGATAAATCCCCAACAAAAAAGTGTGATTGCCAAACTCGGCAACCAAGGAACACCCAACCATGTCATGGGGTGAATTCCGGTAATCCAGAATAGGGCGACACCGTGAAAACCAATACCCCAGAGGAAAGCTGGGGGAGCAGGGGAAGATAAGGGAGCAGGGGGGGATTGGTTTTTGCGTTTGGTTGAAGTGACAACTAGCACCCATAAAGGAACTAGGGCAATCCAAGCTAAAAACCATGCACCCACTGGGGCTACAGTTAGCCCCATTAAAATGCCGCTAGCTAAGGCAATTAACCAAGGAAGTAAAGAGATAAACCTCTCCCCCTGTTTCCCCTGCTCCCCCTGCTTCTTACTCTGCTTCTTCTGCATCGGCAGCATCAGGTGGAACTATTGCCACTCCGGTAATAGCATCATCTTCATCTAAGCGCTGCACTCTGACTCCAGTTGCCGATCGCGATTGGATAGAAATCGCATTTACCGCTTGACGAATGATAATACCGCGATTTGTCACCATCATGATTTCATCATCATCATTATTGACAATGCGTAAGGTTGCCAGCTTGTCTTTAGTTTTGCGGTTTTTGAACTTGGTTGCCATTAAACCCTGACCAGCACGATTTTGCAGGCGGAATTGGGCAACTGGTACGCGCTTACCATATCCTCCCATTGTAATTACCAACACCCAAGGGCCAACAATGCCACTGCTAGGCACTTCTGCGGACTCTTCATTAGTTTCGGTAATTTCGATATCTTCTGTTTCGATTGCTTCGATTGTTTCGGTTGTTTCAATTATTTCAATTGTTTCGATATCTTCTGTTTCGGCTTCTGTAACTATATCCAAAGTTTCCAGAATTGCTGCGGGCAGAATATCCATACCCACCAGTTCATCTTTATTTTTGAGTTTCATGGCTTTCACCCCACGAGTTGCCCTACTTAAAGGACGCAGTTGTTCGTGGTTACACCGGAAGTTAATCGCCATGCCGTTACGAGAACCAATGATTACGCTATCCTCGACTCTGGCACGTCGCACCCAGCGCAGTTGGTCGCCTTCTTCTAAGGAAATGGCAATCAAACCATTGGCGCGAATGTGACTAAAGGCTGCCAATTCGGTTTTCTTGATATTGCCGCCCTTAGTGAGCATGACCAGATATTCTTCGTTGCTAAACTCGTCAACAGGGACAATTGAGGTGATTTTTTCCTCTTTCGGAATGGGTAGCATCTGGACAATTGGTGTCCCGCGACTGGTACGCGAACTCGCTGGAATTTGATAAGCTCTCAGGCAATAAACAACACCACGCTCACTAAAGAATAAAATACTATCGTGATCGCAGCAAGTCAAGAAATGCTCAATGGTATCATCATCTTTTACCTTGGCTGCGGCTTTACCTCTGGTTGCACGGCTTTGCGCTTCAAAGGTGTTAACTGGCATCCGTTTGATGTAACCTTGCTCTGTAACTAAAATTATTGCTTTCTCATTGGCAATTAGGTCGCGATCGTCTAATTCCCCTTCCCCTGGTAAAATCACCGTGCGGCGGGGTGTGGCAAAGTTAGTTTTTAATTGCGCGACTTCGGTTTCAATGATTTCTAGCACTCTCTCCCGGCGTGCCAAAATATCTTGCAAGTCGATAATTTTCGCTTGTAATTCCTCGTGTTCCAAACGGATTTTGTCTGCTTCTAAGGCAGTCAACCGCCGCAATTGCATCTGCAAAATTGCATCTGCTTGCACTTCCGATAGTCCGTAAGTTGTGATTAACTCACCTTTGGCTGTGGGTGCATCGGGTGCATGGCGAATCAAGACAATAATTGGATCTAACTGGGCTAGGGCAATCAATAACCCTTGCAGGAGATGATCGCGTTCTTCAGCTTTCCGCAGTTCGTAACGGGTGCGTCTAGCAATAGATTCGATGCGGAAATCTAAGAAGACGGTTAAAAACTGTTTGAGGGTGAGTACCTGGGGTTCGCTATTTACTAACGCCAGCATATTCGCCCCAAAGTTGGCTTGCAGTGGCGTTTGTTTGTAGAGGTTGTTGAGAACGACGCGAGGATAAGCATCACGCTTAAGTTCGATGACAACTCGCATCCCGTCGCGATCGCTTTCATCCCGGATATCTGCAATGCCCTCTAGCCGCTTCTCGTTCACCATTTCAGCGATTTTTTCAATCAGCGCCGCTTTATTGGTTTGATAGGGCAATTCGGTGATGATAATTGCTTCTCTATCTGGCCGTCCCCGTTGTTCAACGGTTTCAATGTTGGCAACACCACGCATGGTAATGGAACCGCGCCCGGTAGTGTAAGCTTCTCGAATGGCAGATGTTCCTAAAATTTGCGCCCCAGTCGGAAAGTCTGGGCCGTGGACATACTGCATTAATTCGAGATCGGTGATTTCGGGATTGTGGATTACAGCCACCAAAGCATCAATCAATTCGCCCAAATTGTGGGGCGGAATGTTGGTTGCCATGCCCACAGCAATCCCAGAGGAACCGTTGAGCAACAATTGGGGAATCCGTGCGGGTAAGACTGTGGGTTCTTGCTGCGAACCGTCGAAGTTATCGGCAAAGTCTACAGTTTCATACTCGATGTCGTGCAGTAAACCAGCGCTAGTTAAAGCTTGTAAGCGACATTCTGTGTATCGCATGGCGGCTGGTGGATCGTTGTCTACCGAACCGAAGTTACCATGTCCGTTAACTAGGGGCGATCGCATGGAGAAATCCTGCGCCATCCGCACCAAGGCATCATATACTGCCGTGTCGCCGTGGGGGTGATATTTACCCAACACTTCCCCCACTACACGGGCACATTTCTTAAAGGGGCGATCGTGAAGTAGACCTAGCTCGTGCATTGCGTAGAGAATGCGACGATGCACAGGTTTTAGACCATCCCTGGCATCTGGCAACGCCCGACCCACTATCACGCTCATGGCGTATTCCAGATAAGACTGCGACATTTCGGTTCGCAAGTCTATCGGGATAATCCTCTCCTGTGAGGTTGTCATAACCTAAAAATCTCCAAAAATCGTAGATTTTAGCTTTTTTACTCGGCAAAGCGCAAAATTATGCTAAATTGCTCTTGAATAATTGCCATAATTTGATACAATCCTAGCATATTATTGCCTTCTTTTGTCTGGTCAGCTAATCCAAATATCTAGTAAAAAAAGATATAATAACTCACATCTGAAAAGCTTTTAGCTATTTAACAAGAGCAGTAGAATAAAAGGTTGCTCAGTGCGAATTTGTTGAACTTGAAATCTGACAGGATAAATTTAAGAAAATAATCTAACATTTGCTTTATAAGCTATTGTTCTGATAATCCTTCTTTAACATATTTGTCGCTGAATAATGGATTAAAAATGCAGGTATAATTGATAGTTTATATTTGATAAATAGCAGAATTCGAGAAAGCCTTCCAAGATGTAATTAAAGGAAAACTCGCAAAAATTTAGTATTCAGAATCAACAAGATATTTTCACGTAAAGGAGAGGAAATTTTGGCAGCAGTCCGAGTCCGCCAGCATGTTAATCCACTTGCTAAAAAGTATCAAACAGCAGCAAGTCCCCTTGAATGGGAAAAAATTTATGCAAAGCCAAATCAACCACTACATTTAGATATTGGCTGCGCGAAAGGACAGTTTTTGTTAAATATGGCCAAAATAGAACCTAATTGGAATTATCTAGGTTTAGAAATTCGTGAACCTCTGGTGGTGGAAGCGGATAAGTTACGTTTTGAGTTGGGTTTCACAAACCTGCATTACTTATTTTGCAATGTGAATAATTCACTCGACTCACTTTTATCTTCCCTCCCTCTAGGAAGTTTACAGCGCGTTACAATTCAATTTCCCGATCCTTGGTTTAAAACCCGCCATGCTAAACGCCGTGTAGTGCAACCAGAATTAGTGGCAGAGTTAGCTACTTATCTGGCGGTTGGTGGGGTTGTGTTTGTGCAATCAGATATGGAATTTATCGCGGTGGAAATGCGCGATCGCTTCGCTGCTAACCCAGCTTATCAGAAAGTTGGTGCAGGAGAATGGTTAGCAGAAAATCCACTACCAGTCCCCACAGAACGGGAAATAGGCACGCAAAAAAAGGGTGAACCTGTTTATCGGGTTTTGTTTGAAAGGGTAATAACTAGAGATTATGTAGGTAGGCGTAATTAAATATAAGATCAAACCTCACCCTCAATCCCTCTCCTTACTAAGGAGAGGGAAGCCAGAGGCAGGGTGAGGTTTTATATTTAATTTGATCCACTTACTTAGAGATATCAATAACCGAATACTAAATAGGAGTTATAAGAATTCTTCCCCATGCCCCTTTAAATCCAAGAGTTAAACCACATTCGCATTTTATAACCGTCAGGGGAAAGGGGTAAACCCAAATAAATAGGCATCCAGAAAATAAAAGCAGCCAGAATGATAAAAGTAATGGTGACACCTAAAACCCGGAGTTGTTGATAATAACTGCGAAGACACTGATCGACAAACCAAGCGATCGCTAAAAATACAAATACTACTGCACACATATAGTGGTAGATGAAAACGCACCTCGTCACTTCCACCCAAGGTGCTAAGTTAGCAGCATAATTGATAACTAAATACAATCCAATCCAAGTATCAACACTAAGGATTGCAGGCACAGAAAAACGCTTTTCCTTCACCCAAGGCATTACGATTTGTGCGACTAACATTCCTGCTAAAAATAATATGGCAGCAACACCAAACCACCACAAAAATGGATTACCCATTGCATGGACATCATAAATAACTTTTCCAGCACCAGCAGGCAAAGGTGGCCCCATTACAGGTAATGGTTCGGTGATACTTTCAGCCGTTTGATAATAATATGCCATTGGTCGAGTCATCAAAGGCCATTTGTACCAGGCAGCACAATAAGGATGCACGTTCGGACTATTACCACCTAGTTGTAAATGAAATTTCAAAATTTGCCGATGTACTTCTATAAATCCATAAGTTTTATCTAGTTGAAGGTGGGGAATCCAGATGATGCTGTAGATAGAAGCTGGGATAATTCCTAGATAAAATAACATCTGGAAAATATTTATTTGAGTCAAATTTTGTAGTGGTGTCTGAGATGATAGAGATGGTGTAGAGGGAGAAGAACAAGTACTAATTCCTGTCTCCTGCCTCCTGCCTTCTACCTCTTGTCCCCCCTCCCCTGTTGACGTTCCCAGACTCGCTAACGCTGCGCTATCCTGCCTCCTGCCTCCTGCCTCATTAAATAAAGGGGATGTAAAAAAGAGTTTGGGGTTAGGAAAAGAATGTATTCCCTGAATTACCCAAGCTACTATCCAAATAAGATAAGCACCTGATAGGAACCATAAACCGTTCCACTTAGTACCCACTGATGCACCAAAAGCAATGCCAGCAAAAACTAACCAAAATGAACGTCGCCGATTTTGGTTATCTAATGCCAATAATAAAAACCAATGCCCTAATAAACCAAAGATAACGATATAAATATTACTTAAAGCATAGCGAGATTCAACGAGAAAGATGCCATCACAAGCTGTAAACAAACCTGCTATGATTGCAAAGCTACGGCGATAACTCAACTGATAAGCGATCGCAGCCACAACTAAAGGAATAAATGAGCCTGTGAGGGCATTTAACCACCGATAAGTCCAGGGCGATCGCATTGAACCCGTCAACCCATTTACTGTATCGTGCCAAAAAGGAATGTGACTGCCAATCCAAATGCCGATGCCGATCATATATTGACTTAGCGGCGGATGAGCATTAAAAAATGGCGTATGTGTGAGATAATTATTACCAAATTTGGCAAAGTAAACTTCATCAAATACCAGAGTGTTGAATCGCTCCAGTCCCCAAAACCGTAAGGCGAGTGAGAGGATAAATATACCCAACATCCCAATTCGGAACCATTTTTTAGTCATTAGTCATTAGTCATTAGTCATTGGGCATTGGGCATTGGGCATTGGGCATTGGACATTGGGCATTGGTTAATATCCCCCTGTTCCTTATTCCCATTACACAAACAAAATATGGCGATCGCTATATTACAGGCAGCGATCCAGAAGTTCAACTATTGTTGGTTATGCGATCGCAAATTCTGAATCTTCCCGCAGTTCTTCAGACCGGAATCCCAACACAATCCGATCCTTTGGTACACCAGCGCTCACCAGTTCCGTTGCTACCCCATCTTCAGTACCATCACGTTGAATCCAAATTTTGCCATCAATAATATCAATGTGAATCAGACAGCCATGAACGCGTCGAGTCACAGTAGGAGACAAATCATAGGCTGGTTCTCTTCCCAAAATCATCAAGAGATAGCGGTCTTGTTCGTTGTCGAAAATTGTCTCAAATTGAATATTGCCAGCACTGAAGGGGATTTTTGTATGTTCAATCAGAATATTCCGAATCAACTGCCTGTATTTCTCCAAGGTATCCATCTAAAAATAACCTCTTGCTCTAGCTGAAATAGAACAATATGAACTTTGTAATCTTCTACTAAAAGTTTAGCAATTGGCTCATCAAAGATATCGGCGTATACTTCGTCACGAACGGCGAGATAGAGGACACGATCGGGATTAGTTCTAGTCATCACAGAGCGGTATGCAAGGTACTGTCCCAATGCGTGTTCAAGAGCGGTCATGTCCGATACGCTTCGAAACGTTTTAATCTCAACGGCTATCTGCTGTCCTTCCTTTTCAGCAGCAATCAATTTCTCTGCACCCAGGTCAACATACATATCCCTTTTTCCCCACTTCAGATGAAACGGATCGTCGGTAATCGTCCAGCCATCTTTGATGAGGGCATTTTTAACATTCTCGTGGTAACGGTCTCTAGCTGGCATAAATTACTCCAATTACGAATTATTACCCTCAGCTTTTGCCACTTCCAGCATTGTCTTTAAAACCGAATCTGGATTCAGACTAATTGAGTCAATTCCTTGTTCAACTAAAAACTGAGCAAATTCTGGATAGTCGCTGGGTGCTTGTCCACAAATGCCGATTTTGCGATCGCATTTTTTCGCCGCTTCTATGGCCATTTTTACCATTCGCTTGACAGCTGGACTACGTTCATCAAACAATCGCGCTACCAACGCCGAATCCCTATCTATCCCTAGTGTCAGTTGAGTTAAATCATTTGAACCAATGGAGAAACCATCAAATACCTCGGCAAATTCCTCAGCCAGAATAACATTACTGGGTAACTCACACATCACATAAACCTGCAAGCCGTTAACACCTTGCTTTAAACCATTTTTCGCCATTTCTGCCAAAACCAACCGCCCTTCATCAGGAGTACGACAAAAGGGAATCATCGGAATAACATTCGTTAAACCCATCTCTTCCCGTACCCGTTTGAGGGCATGACATTCTAAAGCAAAAGCTTCTCTGTAGCCTTCATCATAGTAACGTGCTGCTCCTCGCCAACCCAGCATTGGGTTTTCTTCATGGGGTTCAAACTGTCGCCCACCTAACAAATTCGCATATTCATTACTTTTGAAATCTGACATTCGCACAATCACTGGTTTAGGATAAAATGCTGCGGCAATTCTACCAATGCCTTGAGCTAATTTATCTACAAAATATTGGGGTTTGTCATTATAAAGCGAGGTAATTTCAGCAATTTTAGCTTTTGCAAATTCATCTTTTAATAATTCATAATGAATCAACGCCATTGGATGAATTTGAATTTGGTTAGCAATGATAAATTCTGTCCGTGCTAAACCTACGCCATCATTAGGAATTGCCGATAAACTTAATGCTTCTTGGGGATTACCCACATTCATTAAAATTTGAGTATGGGTGCGCGGTAAGTTTTCTAAAGGAACTTCTTCGACTTCAAAAGGTAATAAACCTGCATAAACTTTTCCCTCTTCTCCTTCGGCGCAAGAAATTGTCACCTCTTGACCAGGTTTCAAAATTTCTGTAGCATTGCCGCATCCCACGATCGCAGGTACACCCAATTCTCGCGCAATAATCGCGGCATGGCATGTTCTACCACCAGAGTTGGTGACAATTGCACTGGCGCGTTTCATAATTGGTTCCCAATCGGGGTCAGTTCTTTCTGTCACCAAAATTTCCCCAGGTTGAAACTGTTCGAGTTTCTGAACATCTAAAATTAGGCGGGCTTTCCCTTGACTAATCGCTTCTCCAATTGCACTTCCCGTAACCAAGGGAATTGGCGATTGAGAATCGGTGAGTGAAGAGTTAGGAGATTTTTCCCCATTCCCTATTCCCCATTCCCGATTCCCCAATACCAACCGATAACTCCGCAGCACATTTCCTGTCTTCTGCGACTGGACGGTTTCGGGACGCGCTTGCACAATAAAAAGTTGGTTAGTAATTCCATCTTTTGCCCACTCAACATCCATCGGAGTCAAAATGCCGTGGACTTGAGAATAATGATCTTCAATTAAACACGCCCAAGTTCCTAGTTGTAAAATCTCTTCATCACTCAGGGCAAATTTGCCTCTGTCGCTGGGCGAAACAGACACATTTTTCGTAAATTTGGAACCGTCATCATAAATCATTTTCAGTTCTTTACTACCCAATTTTTTATCAATAATTGGGCGGAAACCAGCTTTTAAAGTTGGTTTAAAAACATAATATTCATCGGGATTTACAGAACCTTGGACAACGTTTTCACCTAAACCGTAGGCGGCTGTAATCAGTGCTGCATCCTTAAAGCCTGTTTCTGTGTCAATGGAAAACATCACCCCAGAGGTTGCTAAGTCAGAGCGCACCATTTTTTGCACACCAACGGCAAGGGCAATGCTAAAGTGGTCAAATCCCTTAGTGTGGCGATAAGAAATGGCGCGATCGGTAAATATGGAAGCAAAGCATTTGTGACAAGCTGCTAAAACTCCTTCCACACCGACAACATTGAGATAAGTTTCCTGCTGTCCGGCAAAACTAGCATCGGGTAAGTCTTCGGCGGTGGCGCTAGAACGGACTGCCACATCTGTCTCTACATGGTATTGTTTGCAAAGACTTTGGTAGGCTGTGGCGATCGCCTCTCGCAATTCTACAGAAAATGGAGTGTGGATTAATAGCGATCGCGCTTTTTTCCCCCTTTCGCGTAAATTTTTGACATCTTCAACATCCAAGTCGGCAAAGAGTTTGCGTAGCTTTGCTTCTAAACCTGCTGATTTGATGAAATGACGATAGGCGTAAGCAGTGGTGGCGAATCCGTTAGGAACGTTAATCCCTTTCGGCGTTAGCTGTTGAATCATTTCCCCCAGTGAGGCATTTTTACCACCAACTAACGGAATATCAGCAATGCCAACTTCATCAAACCACAAGATGAGCGATCGCTCTTGAGCAGATGGAGATAAAGTACTTTTAGATACTGTAGTCATAATTACCTTTTAAATTTATACTCAATTTGTAAGTGGTTAACTTAGTATATTTTTCCCATCTTTAATTTTAGATTTTTCATTCTGTCGTGTAACTTTAAATTTGGTGATTAAATACAACGCTATAGTCAATAAAAATTAACAATTATTCAAGTTAATAGTTGTATCAAAATACTGGATGCAATATAAAATGGCACAACTAGAACGGCTGCTAAAAATGGCAGAAGATGAGTTAACTGAGTACAGCACTGATGCCCGTAAAATGGAAAAACTACGGCGAAAAATAGGTTTAACAGTATCGGCAGCCGAACAGCGACAAGTAAAAGAAGCATTATTAGCTAATAAACAATCTAATATAATTACTCAAATTGTGGAAGAACAAAGACAAACCGTAGCCTTACCATTTTGGGGAATTGCTGGATTGGGTTTGTTATTTGGAATTTCTTTAAATCAACCCTTTTTTTTATTAGCAGCTATAGTTGGGACTGTATCAGCTTACAGAATTCAAAAATGGGGCTGGCAATTGCAGGCAAGGAGTCTATTGTTACAAACATTAGAAGATATTGAAGCGCGTATTGCCCAACCTAAATAGATATACTTTATAGATAAATTATTTATAAGTGTTTGTATTTTAATATACAAGTTAATCCATTGCTCACTCCATTGACACCTCGTAAGTATTTAACAATTCCTTTAGGATCACCATAACAAAAAAATTAGATATTGGATTTGATTCAGATATTTACGATCCTGGTTTGCGTGCAATAAATGCTACATGACCCTTTGGTAGAACGTATTGACCATAACTACGAGTTGTTTCAACTTGGAAACCAATATCACAGAGTTCACTTGCAATAGTTGTTGCTTCGTATAACCGCACCTGGTGTACTTCGTCAGATCGTCTGTAGTGTTCTCCTATCTTACGGAAGCTGGTAATTCGGCGAGTCAAAGTTTTTTGTTCTCGATCTTCTGACTTTTCAACTAGTACTATCCAGCCTTCTCCTTCAGTGAAACCCTTAGTTGTAGTACCTGGTGCAACTTGTCCTTTTTCGGCAATGTCGAAGATGAATACACCCCCAGCAGTTAAGGCATTATAAATGCGCCAGAAAAGCTGAACAAGATGGCGATCGCTATCTGCATCAAACAGGTAGCTGATGCATTCACTAATGGACGTGACGGCATTGCATAGCGGAATATCTGTCTTAAATAATGAATCGATCCGAAATTCGGCATCTGGCACTCTTGTGCGGGCAATATTAATCATCGACTCAGAAATATCAACACCAAGAACATGATAATCAGCCTTGATAAGTTCTTGTGCCCATAATCCGCTACCGCAACCCAAGTCAACCACTAGTCCATCATGTATTTTGTTTTGAGCGAAGATTTCTAAAATTCCAGGAGCAGATTTAAGAGCGAAATCACGGAAACCGTCATTATGAATAAATGCGAGGTCTTCTTTGTACCACTTATTCATATTGCTTATTAAGATACTTTAAGATTGTGTATGAGAAAGTGATTGGAAATCGCTGCTAGAATCAGCATTAACTTCCTGCTTCAGACCAATTAATCTTATTCTCTTGGAGTGAATCTTAAGCTAATGTGTGTTACGGCTTTAGCCTAACGCACCGCATTATATATAGCAGTGCGTTAGGCGCTTTGATGACATGGACATAATATCATTGCCTCTTCACAGCAATTGTGTAACTAGGTAGATGTGAGGCATCTGTTTGAGTTTTCACAAGTCGCCAGTCATTATCTATATATAAATTCTCAAAAATTTGAGAAGTTGCTAAGGATGTTTTTTGAAATTCATTAGGATGATTTATTTCTATGTTGTCTAAATTTAGAACTTTAGGCAAATCATCTTTTGGCGAGTTCAGGTTGACTTTAGTGTTAACTATATTAGTAAACCAGTTGTAGACTGATTCTAAAGTTAGAGGAATTTCTCTATTTTGAAAAGCCTGAAATCTATCAATATTTTGAAGATACCATTTACCATTTTGAACTCCATACTTTTGGATTACCATGAAATCATAAGCTGGTAAACTTGATTGATAATTATGGGATAAAGAAGGCTCTTTTCCCATGATGTAGCGAGCTACACTGGCACAGTAACCATCATGCTGGAAAATTTGGAAGGACTGCTCTTGTATTCTTTTGGGTAAACTTTCATGTAACGATATCGTAGACCAGATTGGTGTCCAAACACCCACTAAAAGCCGTAATTGTTCTGTAACACTGGCAACAGGATTATGTTGGCTCAATTTTATAAAATAGGGAAGTAATTCAGTTTTGTAAAAATTTATTTCATCATCTAAATAGTCTGGATTTCGAGATTGAACTCGTGCCAAAATTTCCTTTTTAAATTTTCGTTTTTTTGAAGCGCTTAATTTATTTTCCAGCAAGAGGTCGAACATCACCATTTACCTTTTTCTCTTTTTTTTAGATGACTTGGTAAGAATTAACAGCTGGTGAGTTTAATACTCATAAAGGTATTATCTGTTCTTTTATACTGTAAAATATAGAGCCTTTAGCTCCTTTTTTGACAGTTTTTATATGTTTATGTGCTTGATACTATCTATTTTTACTGACAAAATGGTGTGATCCAGATCACCATAAGCTAAAATATATATTTATTGAAAAAGCATTTAGAAATCAGGTATTGGATACATATAGGATTACTATTTGATTTTTGAACGAAATTAAGTATTGTAGAGTGTGTTAGAACGAAGTTCGTAACGCACTATTATCATGGGTTTGATGCGTTACGCTGTCGCTAACACATCCTACGTATATTTTCTCCAAATCAAATCGGATTCCTATAGATATGTAGCGGCTACTCTTCGAGTTCTCCAACAGAGTCAGGACTTACGCAAAAGATAGCCCAAACCTTGAAGACATCAAGAAGCGTTATTAATTCACAAAAAATAAAGTGCGAAGGATGAAAATTTTGCTCCTTGGCACTTCATTCTTTATCTGAATGAAATTTCTATGATTCTCTTCCCGATGCCCAAGTATCACGCCATTTAACAGTACCTTCTTTTGCAATCACCCAGCGACGATTTACCAAATTTTCGCGCAGAGGCGATTGCCCTTCCCGCCACATGGCATATTTATAAGCAATCAGCTTACCAGCACTTTCATCAAAGGGAATCTCGGCAGACCAGGTATTTGAGTTGATGTACTCTAAAGGATATGCTTTGCTGATATCCCAGTTACCCAACTCTGGGCAATCTCCTGTCACCACAATAATTTCACCGGGTTTGGTATCTACGCCATTGAGTTGGACGCGCACAATTGTTTGTGCTTTGATGCGTTCCCCAACGTGGCTGAAAACAAGCACTCCCCGTTCTTGTAGTACTAGGTCATAAATCTTGCCGTCTTTGACTTCATACTTATTGCGAGTCACCACACAAGTATGTTCACCATCAGGTAGTTCTGTTTCTACTTCTGGTAAGGTAACTTCTCCTCCGCGATTTAAAGCTACAAAACACAGAGAATCACGAGAACGGCGCACATAACAGTAAACGTCGGGGGTCAAGTATTTTTGCCAGTGGCTACCCATTGACACGGCTGGATTCAGTCGCCGTAAACCAGACAGTAATCTGATACAACGATAAACCTCGCTATCAGTATCCCAATTTTCCATCATTGGGCGGTTATATGGGTCATTACCGCCATCAGTATCGTTATGTAAATACTGTTCTGTGCCGTAATATATACAGGGAATACCGCGAGATGTCATAATTAAGGCGATCGCTACCTTCAACATCGCTGGATCGGGGTTCAGCGATTGGAAGCGGGACATATCATGGTTATCGATGAAGGTAACTAACTCTGTTGCCCCCTTATAGCGATAATCCTGGTCAAAAATGTATTGAATTGTTTGGAATCCCATTTCTGAACCTTGCCCTAGTGCGGCTCGAATTGCTACACATAGCCCAAAGTCTAGAAGTGTCATGCCTGAGTGGTTAACAAATTCTACTGAGCGATCGTCACTAGGATTACTGTAAATCCATTCACCAAAAATAAATACATCTGGTTTGTGATTGCTCATCTCGCCAGTAAATTCTTGCCAAAACCAAATAGGCATGTGCTTGACAGTATCAACCCGCAGTGCATCCACACCCCGGTCTAGCCATTGTTTAATTGCTGACTTGATATACTGCCGATATTCTGTATTGTTTTCATTGAAGGTTGCTAAACCAGATAATTCACAATTCTGTACTTGCCAGTCGTCTTCCCAGTTTTGCACTTCGCCATAGTGGTGATACCAATTATTGACATCATCATTGAAGTCAGCAATTTTAACACCATCATCATACAATTCACCTTTGCTCCCACTGGTATCAGGGCTGCTATGGTTGCAGACAATATCCAGCACCAGCTTCATATTCCGCTTGTGCAGTTCTGTAATTAACCGATCGAAGGTCGTATTTTTTTCTTCTTGAGTAGCATTTAAAGAAGGATTCTCTCCATTAGCAATGTAGCGAGGATTAATCCGCTTAAAATCTTTTGTCCAATAGCCATGCATCGCCGCATTGCTAATAAATAACTCTTCTACTTGCTCGAATAATGGAGTTAGCCAAAGGGCAGTAACTCCCATATTTTTGAGATAATCTAATTTATCGATGATACCTTGCAAGTCACCACCCCAGTACTTACCCCATTCTTGTCTATTGGGATCGTACAGTTCTGAGTTTTCACCTTCGCTGTTATCTGGATCGCCATCATAAAAGCGATCGACCACAAGAAAGTAAATAGTTTCTTGACGAAATTCAATATCTCTGGTGTAAAGAAACTCTAGATCAACCTCAGTATCTGATGGTGGTGTTTCTACAATAGCGTCTACTTTTTCTTGTGCAGAATCAACTTTGTATTGATCTGGCGAAAACTGAGATGGAGGGGTTCTTACCATAAAAAGACTCAAAATTTATGTAATTCACAGTTGTAGAACTAACAGTACAAAGATTTCGAGTATTGTGTGTCACTACAAACATCGGTATTGTGACATCCGGCTCGCGGTGTAGGTATCTATCGCTAGCTAGTTTATAATTCTATCGATAGATATAATTCATCTGCTAGAGGATAAAAACAAAGGAATATAGCAGTTATTAACGACAATAGCTTCATCACAAAAATTTACAATATTTTGGCTCTTGTTAAGCGGCTCCAGGGCTGATTACAAACCTTTGATTAATCACCCTCATTTATTTATTTTTACAAAAATATCGCCGATCGCTTCGGAATATGTCTCAAATCATGATGTTGGCTAGTCAGTAGTTTGTAGAATCGGATTAATTAGCGCTGGAGATTAGCTGTCAAGAAAGTTTCGTTATCTTTGACTAATTATTGATTCAACCAGGTATTCGCTAACTTTTTCTCTAGAAGATTCGCTCCATTGGTAAACTGACCATTGTCGCTTTAAATCTGTTATTACTATCAAGGATTAATTTAAGTAGCAATTATGACCAAATATGACAAGGTTTTTAACTCACCAAAGACATCAGAGGAATCACTAAGTCCAGAGGAGGCGGTGGCGGCGATCGCAACTGTCACTGCGATCGCTGATTCCGTGATTGAAGATGTAGATGCAGAAAGTTTAGCGGGTATCCTCTGGGAATTCGAGGTTTTTGAGGAATACTCAGAAGATGAAATCACCGAAATAGTTGATAGACTCATCTCCATTGCACAAGAAGAGGGAATTGGGCCTCTGTTTAATGCGGCTAAAGTCTCTCTCTCGGATGAATTAGTGCTGGATGGTTTTGCAGCTGGGGTGATAGTGCTTTTAGACGATGAACTCGCGATCGCCAAACCGAAACAAGCCTACCTCAAAAAGCTACAAGCAGCTTTAGAACTGGAAGATGAAGAAGCAGAGGAAATCATTAAGGAGGTAATTGCAGCTTTTAAAGAAGCAGAAGAAGAAGAAGAATATGCAGACGATGACGAAGATGAGACAGTAGTCATAGAAGATTTTAGCGAACAGACATATCAATCCCCTTTAGGTAATTTTACCGTGCCAATTCCGGTCGATCCCCAGCAGGGCGGTAGAATTCAAAGCCAAGAAGGAGTAGTTGGCTTTTCTGATGACATCGGTACTTTATTGAGGATCGATTATTATCCTTTCCCTCTAGAACAGTTAGAGGAACTGGAATCTGTTGGACAAGAAGAATATTTACAAACAATTTTAGTAGACAAGTATGTACCCCAGGCGATTTTTGCCAATGTACCAGATGCTTCTGTGGAGTATACCGAATATCTGGAAAATACTTTGCGAGGCGCTTACTATGTGTTAATTGATATGCCTAAAGGTTCAACGATTTCTAAGCAAGAAAATAATGGAACTGCGATCAGATTAGATGCGTACCGGGGACTGCTCACCTTTATTAGTGGTGAATTTTTGTATATAGTTAGTAGTCAGCACAGCTTTCTGGACGGCGAAACTCCCGATTCCCTGGAAGAAGAAGCTGAAGATATTAAGGAAAGTATTTTAGAGTTTGTTGAAACTATAGAGTTTGCTTAAAACATCTCCGTGGGTTTCAAACCCTTAACTTTTTCTGAGCAAAATCGGCGGTTAAAAACCACGTCTACACAACCAAAAACTCCGAGGTGGGTTTAAATCCTTAGTCCACAGAGGTAAAATTTGCTTGTGTAGACGCGAATGACCTTCGCCCTGGCTTTACTTATGTGATGTACATTTGGAAAGGGCGATGTCTGACGACAAGCCCAGAGGCGGAGTGTCTCCGATGTCTATGCTTGTGATTTTTCATGACAATAACCCTGCTAAACAATCGCTATCAAGTTATCCAGGTAATCGGCGCTGGTGGTTTTGGCGAAACCTTTCTGGCAGAAGATGTTCACATGCCTTCTCGCCGTCGTTGTGTTATCAAGCAACTTAAACCGATAACCAATAATGACCCGCAAAATTACCAACTTATCCAACAACGGTTTGAACGGGAAGCCGCAACCTTGGAGTATTTAGGTGAAAGTAGTAACCAAATTCCTAAACTCTACGCCTACTTTTCTGAGAACGGGCAATTTTACCTTGTCCAAGAATGGATTCACGGCCAAACTCTGACAAAAATTGTCGAAGCCAAAGGATTTGAGAGTGAAGCTGCTGTTCGGCAAATTCTCTTGAGTCTGCTATCAGTTTTAGATTATGTCCACAGTAAGGGCATTATTCACCGAGATATCAAGCCAGAGAACATCATTCTCCGTTCGATTGATAACAAGCCAGTTTTGATTGATTTTGGTGCAGTCAAAGAAACAATCCGTTCCGTGGTGAATCCTCCAGGATACCCCACGCGATCGCTCGTTATTGGTACGCCTGGGTATATGCCTAGCGAACAAGCTGTTGGCCGTCCAGTTTACGGCACTGATATCTACAGTTTAGGTTTAACGGCGGTTTATCTGCTGACTGGCAAACACCCGCAAGAATTGCAAACCGATCTGAAAACTGGGGAAATACTTTGGCAGCAATATGCCCCTAACGTCTCTTTCCAATTGGCGGCAATACTCAATCAGGCAATTAAGCCCCATGCTGGCGATCGCTACAGCACTGCTAGTAAAATGTTACACGCTTTGCAATCTGCTAGTAATATCCCTCCTGAGTTAGCTGCAAATACTCCCACAGTTAATTTTTATCCCACTGTGGCATCAACTCGACAAACCCAGCCATTATATTCGCCGCAAAAAAATTCTGTGATTCCAGGGTCTTCCACCCCTGGAAACTGGCAAAAACCAACATTGATTGTTGGTACTTTGCTGGTAGGCGGCTTGATTGGTGCAGTAGTAATTCCTAACATCATTCGTCAGCAACAACCAGAAACAACCATTGCCACAAGTTCCACCCCATCGCCAGAATCTTTGCCCACTCCCGTATCCACCAAATCGCCCGTTTCTTCCCAAACTTCTCCGGTTCCAGTTGTACCCATCTCACGACCACGACAGCGAGTAATTCCCGCCCCTTTGCCAACCTTTAATCCCCCAGTTGTATCCGTACCACAGCCAGAAAAAGAACCTGTAACTTCAGATACTCCAGCGCCAGAAGTGCGTTCTACACCACAGCCAGAACCAGAAAATGTTGCTGTTCCCACACCAGAAGTACCTTCAGCACCACAGAAGAACGATCGTCCGCCTAGTAAAGTAGCTTTTACTAACAACAGACAAAGTGTTCCCGCATTTCCTACAGGTACATCAAGAAGTGCCGTAGAAGCTACCCTTGGCAAACCAAATCAAGATTTAAGAGGCGCATGGGGTAAGACGCGTGCTGTTGTTTACAAACTAGTGCCAAACAAAATTGACCTTGGCTACTTATTCGATCGAAATTCTAAAGTGCTGCGTCAAACTGAGGTATCTTTTGCCCAATCGGTAGACCCACAGGTAATGGAGACTACCTTGAATGGATTGTTAGATGGGCAAGCCACTGAAGAAATTAAGCAGGGACTTAAGCAGATACAACAGCGTCAGTCTGATAATTTTAGTTTTAAAAATGGTTCAGTCAAGGGTCAAATTATCCGCCAACAATGTGATTTTATTTACATCAGTGTTTGGGATGCAAATTTACATGATTTTGTCAGTCCCTCGACGGCCAGACAGTGTTAATTTCCTGTAACCCATTGTTCTCAAAAGTGAGATTTTTGTATCTTAGAAGACAGATTCATGATTGAATATAGTCTTTAGAAAACTGTCTTGACTGAGCTACAATCAACATAATTTCGGTCTTCAGAAACACAAAAACCCAGTTTTTAGAATTGAGTGTATTTGCCTTCTAGCTTTTGCAACTCAACTCATGAAAATCTGTCTTCCCAATCCCTAATCCCTATCTTCCAACTGAGTTTCAAATTCTTAATCTTCATAAAGTTATAAATCCCATTATTAAGTTTTTAATAATACTTGTCTCAGCTTCTACATTAATGTCCTAAAGTGCGATCGAAATTGTGTAATCTGAAAACAGCAAAGCTAAATTATTCAATTGAGGTCTGATGACTCCTACAATTATGCGTCAGCTTTGGTCAGTGGTTGAAACCGCTCAAGCCAAGCTCCTCTTGCAACTGGATGATGCTAGCTTGGTGCAGTGGTTAGTGAAACAAACCGAAACACAAGTGTTGTTAGATTCTAACGAAACTGATTTTCTTAGCCACTACATTGAATCTCGGCTAGCTCTTATCCGCGATCTTGCCCATGAACGTCAGTGTTCATGATAGCAAAATCACGATTAATTGATTGATAGTCAAGTGTTATTACTATTGACTATGGCTTTTTGAGGAAAATAACCTTCTACTAAGCAATCAGAGCCGACTACACGCCAACGAACACGTTCTAGAGACAACGCCTCAGTCATGGTAGTAAAACCTAAATCGCCCACAGGTGTGGGAGCAATGCTACCACCAATGATTTTTGGGGCGATAAATGCTAAAACTTTTTGCACTGCTCCTTGAGCGATCGCACTGGCAGCTAAAGTACCGCCACATTCCCACAACACGCTACAAAAACCCCGTTCATATAAGTACGCCATCGCCTTATCTGGTGTAAGCGATGTTAATTCCACGACTTCCACCCCAAGTTTTCGCAACAATTCTTGGAAATGGGGGTTAGCACCCTTTTCTGTCAACACCAAAGTTGGAGCATCCGCAGTTTGCCACAGATGGGCACTTTCCGGTAAGTTGAGATGGCGACTCATCACCACCCGCAGGGGATTATGTGCCTCTGCATGATGGCTGGTTAAATAAGGATTATCTTGTCTGACTGTATTACCGCCGACAATTATTGCATCGCAAGCCGCCCGCAATTGATGTACTTCATTGCGGGACTCTTGGCTTGTTACCCAAGTGCTATGACCAGAGGTGGTAGCAATTTTGCCATCTAAAGTCATAGCATATTTTAAAATTCCTAAAGGTCGCTTGTAGAGAATGCGATGCACAAAAGCTTCATTTAGTTGATAACAAGCTGATTCTTCTACTCCTACCAACACTTCGATCCCCGCCGCCCGTAAACGGGCAATACCACCTCCAGCTACCAATGGATTGGGATCGACCATACCTACTACTACTTTTGCCACTCCAGCTTGGATTAATCCTTCCGAACAAGGGGGAGTCCGTCCATAGTGATTGCAAGGTTCAAGTGACACATAGATTGTTGCACCACAAGATTGATCGCCTGCTGCTTGCAAAGCAAACACTTCTGCATGAGGCTCACCGGCACGAGGATGAAACCCCTCGCCAACAATCTCACCATCCTTGACAATCACCGCTCCCACCAACGGATTTGGCGAAGTCCGTCCTAAAGCGCGGCGAGCAAGTTCTAAACACCGCAGCATCATGCGAGAGTCAAAATCAGTTCCGATTTTTTCTTTTATAACTGCTGACTCCACTAAATGTATATTTTCCTGAGTGTAATTTGGTAAGGATGCATCTGCTTGAGCGACCACTGGGGAATTATCCATAATTTTAGGCAACACTGTAAATATTCTGCACGCGATCGCACAGCCTTTCCACAGAAGAATCGCGCTTTGCTTCTGATAATTAAAAAGAGCGGGAAAGGGAAAAGCCCAACTCTGGGAGGCGCACTCGCGTTCGGGTGGCAAAACGGCCTTCCTCTTTCCCTTCTTATAACTCCCACCCATTTACAGCGTCGCGACAAGTTCCTGTAAGCGATCGCGTCCATCACGAAAAATAGGCCAACCATCCCCCACCAGCACTGCTTCTATCCGACTCAGTTCTGCTAACCTGCGAACAGAGGCAACAGCCTCCTCTCGATTCAGCAGTTTGTCATCTGGCAATATAGTTAAGCTACCTGCTTTCCGTGCCCTGACTAAATCTCCTGTAATCAAAGTCGTCTCCTCCAGTAACAGAGCTAATTCACCGGGAGTTTTCGAGCCTTGGAGTTCAATTACTTTTAACCCAGGTACAAACTCTTCACCATCAGATAACCAGCGATCGCAAGGTATGGGAAAAGTGTCTTTTTCTGCCACAGGGCCAGCTATCTTAGCATAAGTTTGATCGGCAATATCTTTACTTGCCCTAACATGCTCGGAATTCGTCAGCACAATCCAAACTACACCACCGAGGGATTTGAGATGATTCCAATCATGGTTTGAGAGGGCTACTGGGTCAATCAAGATGTTTCCATCTGGGCGAATCCAGGCAATCCCATTGAAATCAATATTTCTTGCCGGATTGAAATTAGACCAGCTATAGAGATCGGGACGGTGCAAAGATTTCATGATGATTCTGGATCGTTACTTCAGTAATTGACTATTAATATCAATAATTAAGTATATAGATTATGACGTTGCATTCCCCCTGAATCTGGAATTTGAGTATACTACGATAAATGTATCTGTATTATGGATTTTCGACAAACTCCCGCCTAAAGGCAATGGAAATCAACGGAGGTATCGGGTTGAGTAAGATTGGGCGTAAAAAAATATCAGCGAAGGCAGACCAATTTACAGAGTCGGTGATTCGGGAAATGACGCGGGTAGCACTGCAACATGGTGCAGTGAATTTGGCTCAGGGGTTCCCTGATTTTCCCTGTCCCTTGGAGTTAAAGCAGGCAGCAAATGATGCAATAGAGGCAGATGTCAACCAGTATGCCATTACCTGGGGCGATCGCCCATTTCGTCATGCGATCGCCAACAAAGTTCGTTGGTATCTCGGCTTAGATATCGACCCTGAAACCGAAATCACCGTCACTTGTGGTTCCACAGAAGCAATGGCATCCGTGATGCTAGCCACAGTCGATCCTGGGGATGAAGTAATTGTATTTGAGCCATATTACGAAAACTATGGCCCCGATGCGATTTTAGCTGGTGCTACACCCCGCTACGTGACACTGCATCCTCCCCAGTGGACTTTTGATGAAGCACAGTTGCGTCAAGCTTTCAATGCCAATACCAAAGCCATTATTATCAACACACCCCACAACCCCACCGGCAAAGTCTTCACCCGTGAAGAACTCACCCTAATTGCTGAACTTTGTCAAAAGTGGGATGTCTTAGCCTTCACAGATGAAATTTACGAACATATTCTCTATGATGGCACTCAACATATTGCCTTAGCGACCCTTCCCGGTATGGAAGAACGCACCGTTACCATCAATGGTCTATCCAAAACTTACAGCGTCACTGGATGGCGAGTCGGCTACATTTTGGCAAACCCCAAATTAACAGGAGCCATTCGCAAAGTCCATGATTTCCTCACCGTTGGCGCACCTGCACCATTACAACGAGCCGGAGTTGCTGCCATGCAACTACCACCATCCTATTATGAAGAACTAGCCAAACTTTATCACCAGAAGCGAGACAGGATTTTACAAATTCTCGATCGAGTTGGCATTCCCTACTTCCTTCCCCAAGGAGCCTATTATGTTCTGGCAGATATTTCCAAATTTGGCTACAAAACAGATATTGAATTCACTTACCATCTAATTAAAAATATTGGTGTTGCTGTAGTTCCAGGTTCCAGCTTTTTCAGCCAACCAGAAAAAGGCCACTCATTAATCAGATTTTGCTTCAGCAAAACACCTGAGACATTACAAACAGCGAGCGATCGCTTACTCAAACTCCAAGCAACCCTACAACCCACAACCTAACATTCATTTCTTCTCTCTGCGCTCTCTGCGCCTCTGCGGTTCCTTTCTCTTCAACATCCCAACTGATTTTATCGCGATCGCCACCACCAGATAGCAAAGGAGTTCATAATCGTGTTAGCGGAAGTTTAGTTACAAAACCTGCTGTTTTGCAGAAAAAGCTTTTGTCCCACCGCAATTTTATTGAGGAAAATCATCAAAAATGTTACTGCATTTAAGTACTTGGCAAGAAGTCGAAGCTTATTTAGAGCAGTCACGGGGTATTATTTTCCCTATTGGTTCCACAGAACAACACGGGCCAACGGGGTTGATTGGTACTGATTCCATTTGTGCAGAAGCGATCGCTCGTGGTGTGGGTGATGCGACTCGAGCGATCGTTGCCCCTACAATCAATGTGGGGATGGCACTGCATCATACTGCTTTTCCTGGTACAATCAGTTTCCGCCCCAGCACTTTAATTCAAGTAGTGCGAGATTATGTAACTTGTTTAGCCAAAGCTGGTTTTACCAAGTTCTACTTTATCAACGGACACGGTGGTAACATCGCTACCCTCAAAGCTGCATTTTCAGAAACTTACGCACATTTAGAAGATTTGCAGATTCCCAATGCCCAGCAAGTGCAATGTCAAGTAGCAAACTGGTTTATGTGTGGTTCTGTATATAAGCTGGCTAAAGAATTATATGGGAATCAAGAAGGTTCTCACGCAACTCCAAGTGAAGTAGCTCTCACCCAGTACGTTTATCCAGAGGCGATTAAGCAAGCATTCCTTTCACCAGAAGTTGCAAGCGGACACACAATTTATAGTGCAGCTGACTTTCGAGTGCGTTATCCCGATGGACGGATGGGTTCAAATCCGGCTTTAGCAACGCCAGAACACGGTAAACAATTTTATGATTTGGCGGTGAAAGAACTTAGTAATGGGTATTTGGAATTTATGAACGCAGAATAAGGAGTCTTGAGTAATTCTTGATTAAGCCTTAATACAGTATTTCATAAATTCATAACGAATTGAGTTACCTACTGACAAGGCTTTGCAAGACTCAATCACGCAACAAACTTGTGAAATCTTGTACTGAGAAATAACAGCATTTTATTTTTTTTTTGTTGGCTTGGCATACTCCAAATTTCCCGTAAAAATAATGTAGCTACAAACCAAGGCTCAAGTAAGTAACGTCTCCAAAGTCTTTTCGGTTCAGACAACAACCGATACAACCATTCCAAACCCACCTTCCCCATCCAGCGAGGAGGAGTGGGTAGTACTCCTGCGACATAATCCATACAGGCTCCACTAGTCAAAATACTATTGGCATGAATATGTTCAAGATTTTCAGAAATCCAATGCTCTTGGCGTGGCATACCCATTCCCACCATTAATACATGAGGTTTGTAAGCATTAATTGCAGCCAGAGTAGCGAGATTTTCTTGACTATCTTTATCCATATCAATGTAGCCATGAGCGCAAGCAATCTGTAAACTAGGAAATCTCTGGTGCAAAATACTTGCTCCTTGTTCCGCTACTCCTGGCTTTGAACCTAAATAGAATACACGCCAGCCTTTATTCGCTGCTTCTTCCATCAGAGGCCATACCCAGTCAGCATAGGTTACTCTTTGTTCTCGTTTCATCGGAAAACCTAACAATTTTCCAATAAACAATAGAGGCATACCATCAATATGGATATATTCAGCCTGGGCATAAAAAGATTGCATTTTTGGATCGTTATGAAAGAGATAAAGACTATGCAAGTTATGATTAGCAATAATCCATTTCTCATTTTTATCAATAGATTCTTCAATTAATAAGTTTAACTCGGGGATAGAGAGTGCATCAACTTTAACACCAAGAAGCTTATAAGAAAATCGATTTTTCATGACTTCAAATTTTTATTTTTAGAATTATGAGAGTTAGTGTCACAGGTAAGGTTATTATTTAAAAAGCAATTTGTAAGAATATTTAAATTCGGAAATATTTAAATATTAAGTATTCTTCGATTAAACTAAGAATGACTGATTTTCATAAGGATTTCGGCGACATTGTGCGCTCTTGCATTCCAGGAATATTTCTCTGTAATTAAGGTATATGCTGTATCCACAAGCGATTGATATTTTTCAAAGTTTGAAGCTGCATCCAGCACTGTGTTAGCAACTTCTTCAGTAGAGTATCCTGTTACTAAAAGATGTTCTAAATTCCGAAATTCTTCTAAACCTCGCAAGCCTTCTGGTGTTGATACAACTAGTTTTTTACTAGCGAAATAATCTAATGCTTTATTACGAGCGCCACCTGCTACTGCTTGTTTAGAGAATGGTAACAAAGCAATATCTGCATACTTAAGATGCTCAACAAAATCCTCTCTTTTAGGTAAAAACCCTAAAAAAGAAATATTAGAGGGGATTGGTTCTGAAATATCGCTACTATCCCTACCTATGATAACAAAATGTACTTTTTGCTGATGACTTTCGAGATGTTTAGCAACCTCAATAGTCATTGATACAGACATATCATTACTTGGAAATTGAAATGTTTTAGGAGCAATAAGAACCACTATTTTTGCCGGTCTAAATGCTTGATAGGGGTCTTTATCCAAAAACGATTCAGTATTTAGCAAGTCTTCGGTCACTCCATTCCCAATACTATAAATCTGCTGTGGAGTTTTACCATACCACTGAGAAATTAGTTTAGGAATCGAGTCACCTGCTGCAATAATTGGACTACCAGAGAATATCAAAATTCCCTGAGCAATATATGTCTTAATACATTGTACAAACTCTTTGAAAGGATTGGCAACTGAAAATAAGCGCATCCAGTATTCATACGCTGAAAATGTATGAAAATCTAATACAAGAGAGGAACTGCTGTGCTTTCTAAGCTTTAGTGAAATTAAAGCAGCTAATCCAGGTAAAGTTTCTTGAGCATAAACAATATCTGGGCAAAACTCATCAATGCACTTTTCTATAGTCTGAATATATGACTTCAGGCTTCTTGAGCCAATGGAAATCGAAGGTGCATACTTAACAGATGAACAATCTAATCCTAGCTGAAAAACATCAAAATATTTAGTAAGATATTGTCCAAGATAAAAAGGTCTAGTAAATGCACCAAATGGTTGACTAGAATCAAGTGTTGAGACAATTAGTAAGCGTTTCCCCATAAATATGATGAATTATTTCAATATTTTAAAAATTGATTTTTTAAGAGAAATTTCTCAGCTAAGATTAGATTGTTATTAATTGTCTAAATCTTATTTTATACTAAGAGTATAATCAAATTTTCGAGTTAGTTTGGCTGATGTCATCAGAAAATGTAGGAGAAATTGCTAAATCTTTGTAACCAATAATTGCTCTAATATAGGGTAAAAACCAGTAAAATATCCATAATGGCCCAGAGTGTCTGATACAAAATACAGTCCAGGGTTTTAATGGAAATCCTTTAATTTGCAGCGACTTTTTCAAACGTTGTAATATACTCAAATTAGTATCTACCCAACTATTGCGGATAGAATTTTTTGTACAACTACCAATATACCCAGGAGCTACCCATATTTGACAACCTAATTTACGCGCTCTGAGCGCATAATCTAAGTCTCCTAAACTGTGAATAAAAGCTGTATCAATATTGCCAATTTTTGCAGCAACAGCTTCAGGAATTAGCACACAGTTACCATACATAGCATCGCATTTTTGAATAACCGAACTTGGTTCTAAAAATTCAAACTTATTGGAATACCACTTTTTAGATTTTACTGCTCCTCCATAGGTTGCTTTTCCTGTCATTGGGTCTTTAGTTGAACCAACTACAATTGAGTCTGGATAACCTTGTTCCGTCAAATTTTGATGAATCTGTAATAATTTACTGACAGCATTAGCCTCTAGAAATGTGTCATCATTCAACCACAGATAATAGTTATATTGATTTTTTATCGCCTCACCAAAGGCGAGATGCATTCCTCCCACCCAAAATAAATTCCCATTACCCTGAAGAATGTTTACCTCTGGATATTCTGCTTTGATAGCCTGTGCAGTTCCATCAGAGCTACCATCATCAGTTAAATAAATATCAAAATGATTTTTTTGCTCATATAAAGTATGTAGACAGGCAAGAGTGGTATTACGCCTGTTATGACAAGTCATAACTATAGCTAAAGTTGCTTGTTTCATCCCATTTACCTCATGTCTTCCTATGAAAATGCTCAATCCAAATAATCAAGTTATACAGAACTATTTTGATTACGTTTAAAGTTTAGCCATTTTTTCTATCCAGCCACTCAAATTAATATCTAAATTAAAGTTTCGTAATTTTTGTTCCATTCTTATAACTACCAGCATATATCGATGTAAAACTGATATGCGAGGCATCTTGAGTCTGACAACCTCTTGACACAACCATCGATATTTTTCTGAATCAAGATTAAGTCTTTTCAGTCTTTTAATTTGTGCATCCCAATCGTTATAGAAGAATAAATTGAAATAATGAATTGATGTAATATCATTCCAGTCTTTAATTTGTAGTTCGGTTGATAAACGGTTATGTAAAGGCAAAGGATAACTATAATTAGCAGGAAGATGTTCAACGTTTTCTTCTAAGGCACATAAAGTTACCGATAAAACAGACTGCTCAACAAAATAAAGACCTTGAGGAGGAGTGATATCAAGGCGCATTACTTTTTCAAAATTCTCTTTCCAAGCTGTAAATATACCTGCACTCCTTCTCACAACGACCAAACCAGAATTCCAGTAGGCTCTAATTTTTTTCTTACCAATTGGTGTTTCCACAAATACCTCACGCTTTACCCCCAGCACTTCATATAACTTTTGCCAATACCATTCTTGAGAGTCTTGCAGACCTGTAGAACCAATTCCTTGACCATACTCAGGACGTAAACGAGCGTTACAATTCACGGGTAACAAAAACTCTTTTGGCTCAGAAAAAAAGCATTTGTCACTGTCTAGAAAAACTAATATTTCCGCGTCGATATTTTGTTCTGCATAGGCACAAGCCAGAGGTTTATTTGCTAAATAATATTCATGAAATTCTTGATTGATAGGGACTTGTTGATGATTTACCTGCAACGCTTCAAATGCTTTTTGGGTTTGCTTTGATATAGGTTCACCCACTCTAGGATGAAAACTAAATATAGGCGTATCTTTTAATTTTCCACAGAACTTACGAATACTTTCTGCAAGCATTAAAGATTGAGCTTCCAAGCGACCAGGTTCTGTACAAATTATAAAAGCTATAGGTATTGACATATTATGAAGTATTGATTTACTAAGTTAATTACTAAATGAAGATTTCTTTGCTATCATCAATATTTCCTGAAACAAAGCTGAATAACGACGCGCTTGAAGTTCTAGAGTAAATTCTTGTTCTGCTTTCTCGCGAGCATAGAATGACAGCTTTTCTAATCTCTGCTCATTTTCAAGTACCCAGGCAATTCCTTTGGCGAAATCCTCAATTTCATAAGGTTTAGCTAAATAGCCGTTTTGCTGATGATCGACAATATCTTTTAAGCCAGTAGAATTAAATGCAACAACTGGAGTACCACAAGCGAGTGATTCAGAAGCTGTCTGTCCAAAAGATTCTTGCAGAGACGGCACAAGCATCACATCAGCTGCTGAGTAAACAGTTGCTAAAGATATATCATCATATAAATGTCCCAAATAGTGGGTTTTGAAGCCCAAATCAGGTGGATTTTCAGGTTGAGATGCACCGAAAACAACGATCTCCAACTTATCTTTCCAGCCAGATTTGCTAAATTCTTGTAGTGCTGGTTGCAGGTAATGAAAACCTTTTCTAGAGTCATTAGTTGCATCTAATGCTCCAAATAAAATGAGTTGTTTATCCAGAGGTAAATTCAGTAGTTCTCGCGCTAAACCTTGATCGACGGGTTTATATTTTTGAGTATCCAACCCATTGGGAATTACTTCAATTCGTAAATTTTTAAACAAAGAACTAGATTTGGCGCATTCGGCTAACCAAGAACCTGGCGAAACAATGGTCAGATTTAAATTTTTCAAAGCTTTGGTTTTACGTTGCCACACCCAATGGGATAAATCCCAATCCTTTTTGCTGTTCAGTTGAGGACAGGCTCCACAGGAGATTTGGTAACGATCGCAATCCCCAGTGTAGCTACATCCTCCAGTAAATGCCCACATATCATGAATTGTCCAGACCAAAGGACGCTTTAGTTTAGCAATAGTTTCTATTTGCATAAAAGCTGCGCTAATCCAATGCAAATTGATTATATCTGGATTAATCTGAGCAACTTGAGAAATAACTCTATCTGGCAACCATTGAATAAAAAATGGAGTATTTTGCTTTTGAGAATAAAGTTTTAAAGGTAAAGTTTCCAGTGTCAATTTTGCCTTAGCGATGCCTTGCAATAATCTGATATTAGGTGCAATTACTGTTTTGTCATCAGTATATTTTTCTTGCACCAGCATTTGTGATTGGAAGTTAATATTTTGTAAACCTTTGTGCAACCGATATGCAGCCCGAGCCGCACCACCCGCCACATCCTGGGTACTAAGGAGCAAAACGTTCATATTAGTATTATTGAACTTGAAAAAAATATTCTTGATAAGACTAATCCTCTATCGCAGAGAATCAATATTAGTTGTTTGGCTTTCTGCTCTCACAATATAGCGAGCCTGGTAGATATACTGTCCCATCAGCATTAATATCCAAGACTTCATTACTAAAGTTTGGAATATCACTTGTATGGGCATCCATAAATTTAATATCTGAAAAGCCAACTCTTTCAAAGAGCGTTTTCATACTATAGCTATCATACATCCACTTATGTTTTTCACCCAGGGATGTGTCATCTATCATAGACTTGCGGACATAGCGTGGTATCAACTTCTTTACCATGTCAATATAGAGGTATTTGAATTTGTTTCTGAGTTTATTTTGATTGATATTAAATACTTTTTCTAACAAAGAAGAAGTATTATTGTTTGCTATCTCTTTTTTGATTTTAACACCTGTTCTTTCTTCTACATAGGTTATAGATGGCTCATCATTGTTTTCAAGCACTTCCCGCCAATAAGTTTTCATCAATCCGCCTTGTTCTGTTCTCACCAATTGATCGATTAACTCAATAATAACCCATTCATATTGTTTCCTTGCTTCCTCCTTTTCAATACTGTCGATAATTCTTAAATATTCACGACATGTTCGTTCTAAGTCAGGAACAACGATGCGTAAAATGCCTTGAGGTTTGAGAACTCTATAGCATTCTTTCACCAGCATTTCTCCTGTGTCTTTAGAGAAATGCTCTAGGACATGACTGCTATAAATTACATCGAAATAATCTTTAGGATATGGAAGTGGTTGCAGTAAATTCTGAGCAATCACTTCAGGATGCTCAGAATTAAAATCTATATTGATCCATCCAGAAGAAAATCTGTGTCCACATCCAAAATTTAACTTTTTCATGTTTTCTCTCCTTTCAATTATGGAAGTATGTAAACTACTGTACTGACTTATTTATATATTGGTGTACGCTGAAAACTAAGAGTCAGAGATAAAGAGGTTGTGACATACATTAACCAATTCCAACTGGGAGTTAATAATCTTGCTTCTGAAAAATTCACGATGACGATGATAACTAGCATCTGCATTGGCCAATAATCTTCAGGTTTTTCTGCCACCGAAACAATTCGAGTCAGTGCCATTACAAAGAACCGGATAAATCCTGCTGCAAAAGTCAAGAAACCTAAAAATCCTAATTCTAACAATAGTTCTAAAAAACCATTGTGAGCATTACTTGCCCAATCATAAGTAGCTCTCAGATTAGATGCAGCATTACTAGTCCAAAATCCAGAAAATCCATAACCTAGCCAAGGTCTTTCCAAAACCTTAGATATCACTAGTTCCCAGAGATCAGAGCGTCCATTGAAGGTAAGGTCTTTACCAGAAGTACCAACTACAGTTTCGGCATTATTGATCAGTAATATTGAAAAAATAATGAGTAGCATTAAAGCTGAAGTAATCATAATAACTTGTAATTTATAATTAGTTTTTTGAAAGGATCGATAAAAAGGCAAAAGTAATATCATTGTCAATAGGATCGCCAAAGATGTTGTTGAACGTGTGAGGATAATTAGACATATAGATAACCCACATAGTGCCCACATTAACCAGCGATATCGATAACTACTAAGGGCAAGATGTAAAAAAACTCCTGCACTCCAGTTCATCATGTAACCTAATTCATTTTTATGACCATAAATTCCGCTCCACATATCTACTAATTCCGGGGATTTGTGAATATAACCTGGTATGAATGCAGAGAATATCATAGACAATAATGCAGCTGCACCAAGCGCCCAAGCTATTAGCCTCATTTGTTCTCTAAGGGGATAACGTACTGCCAAATAGATTGCAAGAAAATATATTCGAATTAGACCTTTTATATCTTTTAGAGTAGAACTTAGGTCTTCTGACCACAATATGGAAAATATAACTATTGCTAGTAAAAAAAACTGTAATGGACTTTTTTTAATTACATAAATAAAACCTTTCCAGTACGAAATTAGAAAATAAAATAATATTAAATATGAAATTATATTGAACAAAGTATCTACCTTATCGCCTCCAAGTGTAGACATAGAAACTTCTTGTGCAGGGTGTATTGTTAATACCCCTGCTGCAATGAGTAGTAGTAAGATAGTTAATATTTTTTCTGTTAACTTTACGTTCATTATTGACATTTAATTAATTAATTAACTAAAGATATCACTATTTTTTTATCGTTGAGTAATTCAATCTTTTCTTCACTTCCTCTTTAAAAATATTCAATATAGTTGCTTTATATACTGTTTTCTGAGTAAAATTATCTGCCTCTACATTTCTCACAATATACGGTGGATGTTTTAAAGGAAATTCCATTGCTTGCATCGACATATTGATGAACGAAAATTCCTGGTTGGAAGTGAAGTGAGTCGCGTCCGCCCCAACGCCAACATTAGAAATCAAATTTACATTGGGAATAATGCTTAAGCTACCCTGTATCCAGCAGGCAAATGTCCATTGGTAATCCCAGGTTATACCTGTAGGATTGTTATAAACAGACTGAAATATTCGTCGCCAATAACTTACTGCTTTCGGATCGACAAGAATGTCATGTAAGAGGTTTTCTGATTCCACTTCTTGCCAGAGTTTGATAGTCAAATCATAATGCTGCCAAGCACGTCTCCAACTTGCCCAACCCCAGCAGTGGTTGTAACGAGAAAAATAGTAACTGTAATTGGTGCGTTTTCGTCCAAATTGAAGATTTTGAGCAGAGATTGTGGCAATTCTGGTATCGTCTCTATATTTTTCTAGCAGTTCTTCGCTAAATCTGAAAAATGTCGGATGAGGGATACAATCATCTTCTAAAATAATTGTCTCTTCAACATTATTAAATACCCAATCTAAACCACTAGATACTCGTTTTGCACAACCTAAGTTGATATCAGAATAATTTTTGATAACCTCGCATTCCCAATCAACTCTTTCAATAATTGCGCGAGTTGCTTCACACTTTTCTGCCTCATCTTCGCGGTCGGTGCGTGCCCCATCTGCAATTACAAAAAGTTTTCTTGGTTTGGCTTGGCGAATAGCTTCAAAAACCTTCTCTGTTGTTTGTGGGCGCTTGAAAATAATAAAAGTTACTGGTGTTTCCATCTTGGATTAATTTTGCTCAATATACTTGATACTGCAAAAGTTAGATAATAACGATCAATACTTATAGAAAGGAAGAAGCGATCGCACTTGAATCTTAAAAATCTTTTGTGTTCTTGAATCAAATGCGTTGCATATAAAAGTAGCAGCAGCTTGTGAAATTATTGTTGCACTTGCAGCCCCAAGTCCACCATATTTAGGAATAAGGAATAAATTGAGAATAATGTTTAGTATTGCCCCAAATAAAGTTTTACCTAAAGAAACATGGTTCAAACCCTCAGCAATAAACCAAGGTGATGTGGCAAGACCCATAAATACAAACAAAGAAGTCCAAATATGAACTGATAATATTGGTCCCGCTTCCGCATATCCACTTCCAAACATCACTATAATTATCTTTTCGGATAGGAATGTCATTGGCAGAGCAATTCCTAAAGATATACATGTCATTAGACTGAGTAATTGTCCTATTCGCTGATAGTAAAGACTTTCTGATTTTTCCTTAGCTGCGTAAATTGAAGGAGCAACAGAAGAAACAATAGCGCCCGGAATGAAATACCAAATTTCAGAGACACGGACAGCAGCAGAATAAATTCCAACCTCACTATTTCCGATCATTTGACCTAACATCACCTGATCGATTCTCATAAAAATCATGATAGCGAACCCCGAAAAAATTAGAGGTAAACTCTCTTTAAGAAGGGTTTTGGCAGCAGACAAACTCCAACGCCATAACCACAATGAATACCCTTTAACTTGGTAAACAATCAGTAAGCCAATTGCACTCATTGCAAATTCTGCTAATGTTACCCAAGCAAAAGCTAACAATGATGCTTTTGTTAAAATTAGTACGATTTTAATAACAGTATTTAGCAGAAATGCTATGTTTCTAGCGATCACACTGTATTTTGACTGCACCTGTGATTGAAACCACAAATCAATGGTATCAGTCGCCCTGAAAATTCCTGCCATTCCTAAAATTGCAACTAGCGATATTTTCAGTGTTTCATGCTCACCCAAGAAAAACATAGTGCTAACTGCAAATAAGACAGAAGCAGTTCCACCAAGCAATTTTAGCCAAAAAGTGGTTCCTAAAATTTCCTCTCTATTTGATGATTGACGGATAATATGGCGAATTACTACATCATCCAACCCTAGAGTGAAAATTGGGCTAAATAAGCTAACAAAAGCTAAAGTATAGTTAAAAAGACCATACTGCTGTACTCCTAAGTAGCGTGCTACCCATACTCCTACAACCAAGCTTGCACCCATACGGAGAATGCGGTCAGCAAACAACCAACCTGTATTGGCAATAATTGCACGCAGCCCAGAACGAGATGTAAATTTTGATAAACTGGGAATTTTTAATTTACTTAGCATTATTTTTAGGAGTTAATTCTGTGACATTTTCTCGTGTACTATCTTTGTTTTTTAAGGTGAAATATTATGTTGATTTATCTAGGCTTCATTTATTACCTACAACATTTTGAATTTACCAGCCATTAGAGTTTTCAAAAAATAGCTAAATAATAAAATTATGCCCTTCATTTTCCAAAATAAATTATGCTCAAACAAAAATATTATTTTCATGTATGAAATAAAATCTTCATATTTTGGACATGGTATTGTTTTTAACTCATTGAGAGAGGTAAAAGCCAATAATAACGGTAAACTTAAATTATTTTTTTGCAAAATGTAATTAAATAGAGAATTACGTTTCCAGAATCTCTTATATTCATAGTTATTGTCTATATCTAAGAATTTCTTGTTATGATACTGGTTGTTTTGATGTATTCTATACATCACTAAAGGTTTAGACATATAAAACTTTTTAGCCCCTACCAAAGAAGCCCCCCATATCAGACAGTCATCAGCCCTTACACGCCAATCTTCTATATTGGGAATAGGTAAAAATTTTCTAATTATTTCTCTACGTATTGATAATGTTGAAGTTATGGAGCCAATCCATTCACCACTATATAAAGTTCTGATGACTGAATAACCTAAATCCAAATCAACGGTATCAACTTGAAATGTTTCTTCCACTGCCCCAAATTTCTTATAGTCACAAAATATAAAATCACATTCATTACGTCTATTATAAAAATTTAGGATGGTTTCTAAATATTGAGGTTCATAAATATCATCGGCATCTAGAAAAAATATAATGTCCCCAGTGGCAGCTAAAAACCCTTCATTAAAGGATGATAATTGCCCTTGATTTTTTTCTTTTAAAATAGATTTAACATTAGCTAATTGAGTAAATTTAGCGATCACTTCCACAGAATTATCTGTGGAAGCGTCATCAACAATAATAATTTCGTCAAATTTAATAGTTTGATTTAAAGCGCTATCAATAGCCTCTGAGAGAAACTCAGCGTAATTGTAATTATTAATTAAACAAGATGTTTTGATTTTATTTATACCCATATAAAAATGCATCTCCAATAGAAAAATAAAATGGAGTTTTACAATTGACAACTACCAATAGGCTGGATATTTTGAAGGATTTGTTGGTATATCGTCAGGTTTACATCTGACCCAGTATTCATTATAAAGAGACTGAAAAAATGGAATTTTATCCCAACGATTGCCTTTAATTCCAAAAAGAATTTGAGTTGCTCCTCCAAGATGCATAGCCTGTTTCCCTAGAGATTTAACGTAAGCAGCTAATGGAAGTCCATAAGCACCGCATCCTATAATAGCTATGTCAAAATCTTGATCTTTAATGTTGTTACACATCCAATCATAAGCATCAAACCAAGTATTAAACTGGGTTTGAGTTCCAGCCAGAGACTGAACTGCTTTAAAGGTAATTAACTCAAATTCAGGCAGAATATTTGGATTTTTGAAAAGTAACTTTCTATGGTTTTTATATTGTGATAGAATGGTTTCTGCAAAAGGATGAATGACTAAAACTTTTTTCCCTTCAAGATTCTGGCTCCAAGGGTTGTTGTGATAATAAGGCTCAAGTGTATTTAATTCAACAAAAGAAGCTTGTGGACAAGAGTTTCTGATGATTTCTGGCTCTCCAATTTGAAACCATACTCCCAAAGCATCTATAGATTTCGACGATTCTAGAAAAAGTTGGCTAAATTGATTTAGATGTTTTTCATCTACTGGAAAAAACCCAGAATCATTAGACATCGATTCAAATATAGATCCCTTGTAACCTCCTTTTAGGTATTCATGTACACAATAAGCTTCTGTGCTGCCAAAGCGACTAATCATAAAAGGTTCACTATCTGTAATCAGATTGGTAAGTAATTCATTACTTTGTTGAGGAGATAAAATTTGCTTATATATATCATAATTTTTTACCTGATTTTTGAGAATTATTGTGTTTGTATAAACAGAGCCTTTCCATTTAGCTAATGGAGTATTTGATTTTAGGAATTGCTTGAGATTTTTGCTTAATGTCATTAATTTAATCCTACAGTCAAAAACTTTGGTTTAGATGTTTGTAGTAAGGCTCTAAGGCTCTACATACGAAAAATTAACGCTCTTTGGTAAATTTGGTTAAACTGCTAGATACTAAATCTTGTTCAATTTGTCGTTTTTTGCTTTCAGGTAAATAATTATTAGACTCGTTTTTAATATTCACACCATTAATGACTATCCCTAACACCTTCTGACCTGACTGATTTAAAAACTCTTTAGCTGCATTAGCACTGTTCAAGTCAACTACCCCAGGACGAACGACTAATAGAATACCGTCAGTGAGGGTGCTTAAAACAGCAGCATCTGCTATTCCTGAGAGAGGTGGCGTATCAAAAATAACTAGATCGTAATCTCTACCAAAGTTACTTATCAATGTTGCCATCCGTTGAGAATCTAGCAGCGCTACCGGATTGGGAGGCAAAACTCCAGAAGTAAGAACCTCTAGATTAGGCATAACTTCTTGAACAACTGCATCTAAAGAAACTTGACCTACAATGACATTACTTAGTCCAACTGTATTGTTTAGCCCCCAGATATGATGCTGTATGGGATGACGCATATCTGCATCCACCAACAACACTCGACGGCCTGCTTGAGCCATAGTCACAGCTAAATTTGCAGACACGTCAGACTTTCCTTCTTTAGCAACGGAACTTGTGATTACAATGCTTTTTAGTGGTTTATCAGAACAGAGAAACTTCAAGTTTACTTGGAGTATTTGATATGCGTTACCAAGAGGAAAATAAGGAATATCTCTACCAATAATTTTGGGGATAGGTCTATCAATTCCTCCTATAGAAGAATGAGTTTTACCATTTTTGCCTTGTGCTGGAATTACTCCTAAAACAGTGTATTTCAAGACTTCTTTAGCTTCTTTAACTGTCTTCACTGAGCGGTCTATCAAGTCTAAACTAAAGGCGACAATGACACCTAAGAAAAGACCAACTGCTCCTCCACCAACAATAAATAGCGTTTTGCGAGGCCCTTCTGCTTTTTCGGGGACTAAAGCTAAGGAAATTACACGAGCATTAGGAATCTTTTGGTTCTCTGCAATATCAATTTCTTGGCGTTTCTTTAATAGTGTTTCGTAAGTTGTTTGAGCCGCTTGTAGTTTTCGTTCTAACTCTCGTTGCTTCTGTTCTAGCTTTGGCAAATTATTTGCTCGTTTGATGTAAGCAGCTTGCTGTTGAGAGAGTGTGTCAATTTGTCTTTTTAGACCGATACGATCTGCCTGAGCACGAGTAATATCTGCAATTAAGCTTTGGCGCAGTTGTCCAACCTGTAAACTTCCCTGTGTTACCTGTGCTGTACCAGCGACTTGTCCTGTCCGCTGTTTTAACAAGCTCTGAAGAGCTACAACTTTTGCTTGTAAGTCAATAATTGTAGGGTGTTCAGGTGAAAAACGGGTACGTTCTACTGCCAGCTTGCTTTCTGTTTCTTGGAGTTGGGTAAGCACTGTTTGAACTCCAGGTGCTTGACTCAATTCAGATGCAATTACACCCTGTTGTGGATTTACCTGAGCTTCCTTGCTTAACTGTTCTAAACGACCTGTGACATTATTTAGTTGAGCTTGAGCTTCAGAAAGTTGGTTTCCTAACTTAGAAATCGTATCGACTGCTGCGGTTGCTTCTTGTTCCAGAACAACAATTTTATTCTGTTCTTTAAATACCCGCAGTTTTGATTCAGCTCTTGTAACAATGTCTTCAGCTTTGGGTACTTCCGTTACAAGAACCTCTTTGGCTGTTCGTGCTTCCTCCTGATTAGCCTTGATATTTAGGTCAATATAACTTTTGATAACTTCATTTACAATTTTGGCAGCCAGTCCAGGATCGTTACCTTTATAAGAAACTTGTACAACATCGGTGCCTTTGATTCCTTCTATTTTTAGTTGCGTTGCCAAGTCAGGAATCGACAGTAATTTGCCTTTACTATCTTTGAGTTGAAGTGAATTAATTGTTTTGCCAATCACTGGATTCGAGCCAATAACTCTCACCTGAGTTTCCAAGGGATTGTCGTTTAAGTTCAAAGCTTCCAATCTTCCTATATCTTCTGATACCCCTGTGAGTGAGGAAGAACGATTTGTTTTAATCATCAAACTCCCTTCTGCCTTGTATGAGGGTTTCAGTGAAAACGCATACAAGCATCCAAGGGTAACAGCTATGCTAAAAATTCCAACTAGAGGTAGCCAACGCCGTTGAATAACTTCTAAGTATTTCTGAATATTTACTTCTTCAAACTGTGGTAAAGATTCCATCGTCATAATAAGAAAAATTTAAAATTAAAAGACTATTTGCTGTAGATTTTCTTAGTAATATTTGCGTTGGTTATGAGTTAACGCTTTGTGCTTTAGGTTGCTTAAGAGTTGAACTAAACTAACAGATGTTTTTAATTCATACTACCCGATTTCCATTTACAGATGGAACATATACAGTATGTAATTTGAACCATTGGCATTCCGAATACACTCTTGCTAACTAAAGCACAACCTCCTTCATGGCAAGATAAAGCGATTTTATAAAAGTCAAAATTCTATCAAAGCCAGACTCAAAGAGACTCAACTTTTTTTAATTTTAATGAAACTATTGTAGTATTAATTTATCAAAGTTTGCTAGTGTATACTCTGATAGCTACATATAGAATCTTGACGATTTTATTAACTGATTTTAAATTTTTTTAAACCCAAAGTATTACCTGACAGCCTAACTCACAGAATATATTCGACTAAACTGCGTCAAACATATTTTCTGTATATATTACCCACCTTCACAGGGTTTTATATCTTGCTGAGAGAAACAACAGGATAACTCATATTTTTAGTACTTTATTAGCACTCCTTTTTTTGTTGATTCAGTTTTACGTTAATGCTGATGTAATTATTGATTAGTAATCCAACATTCAATATCATATTATGTAAAAACACTTAATTGGATAACTTTACAAAAAATTCATATAATATACCAGTACATTAGCTGCCGATTCGCCAATTTTGAAAAGATAAGAGCAATTAATACCTTAATGGTAAGAGATATAGCAATTTTGCCAGCCACAAGTAATGTAAGCACTTCAGAGATAGACTCTGTGTAGGGATAAGAGATAATTGGAAAGATTGTATGGATATTTACGTAAGCTTATTAGAAGCTTTCAGCAACAACTAATTCTTACTCTGAAATAATGCTGAATAATGCCAAACTTGGGGAATTATACGGAACTGACAATATTCAGATTACATAATCCGAGTATCTAAATTGTAATAACTCGTACTCAGTTTAATTTGCCTAGACTGGTGAAAGGTTTGTTGATGTGCCTTGAGATATGAAAATTACAACACAGTTCCCGTCCTTGGGTTTATATCCCAGTATTTTAGGTTCAACTGTAAACTTGCAATCATCTTGTAAGATGTATTCTGCAATAGACGCAAAATATATCTTACAAGATTTAGCTAAACAATATTGATGTTGTGTTATCTGTGTAACCGTATGGTAACACGTAGAAAAGATAAACGGCTAGTAGTACGGGTAACAAAATATGAATTAGCACAGTTACAAAGGGAGGCAGATAACAGGGGAGTGTCAAATTTTGATGTGTTAGAGGGTGGATTCCTCGACGATCTCCTCCTAGACAAAAATCTACCTCTGATTAGATTTCACTAGATTTTTAATGAAGTTTAGCTATACTTCTTACTACCTGTGTTAGTCTGAAGTACTAAAACTAGACTGCTATTGTTTGGTGTCTGTTGTCTGTATCTAGCGAATTGTAATTATTAAACTGACATTAAGAGATTGAATTATGAAATCCTCTTTTATCTCCTTAGTGGTTGTGATTGGTGTACTTGTTCTACCTCAGAGTGTCTATGCTAACCAAGATAATGTTCCGATCGCAACAGGCGATGCTCTGAAGGAGCAATTTTACGATCACAATCAGGCTGGAGCTTTATTGACACAACCAGCGACAATTACCACTAAATGGAGTAATTTTACGGGACAGACTAATAATCCCAAACAAACTGCTGAATCAATTTCGCTAGTGCAGGAACGAGGATGCCAAAATATTAACCCCCTTGAATTCATCAATAACCCTGGTGCTTTCTTTAAGGAATGTCAAAAACCAACAAATACCCAAAGTTCTCAAAGTACTGAGCCAATTGAGTATTTTAAGGTTCCTAAGCTCGATTCTGGTATTAGTGTAACAGTTACTAAATTTTGATATAGGAATTTTTTTACTAAAGATAGCTAATTTTTGGTAGTGTAATTTATCTAGATAATTTACGCTAAAACATGGATGAAATCTTTATGCTGGCTGCTTTAGCTCAAAGCAGGAAAGCTTTGCCGGAATGTTTGCCTAATCCACCAGTAGGCTGTGTAATCGTAGATACTCAAAAGATAGTAGCTCAAGGATATACGCAAGTACCAGGAAAACATCATGCTGAGGCTAACGCACTTAAACAGATTCAAGGTAAAGCTTTCAACTTTTTGAAAATGTATGTAACTCTTGAACCCTGTTCTTTTCATGAACGCACACCTGCATGTGCTTTTGCGATCGCAGAGGATTGTCGTATACATGAAATATATGTATCTCTAGTCGATCCAGATCCCCGCAATAAGGGTCATTACATAATTGTGTGATTATGTCAACTTAGGGTGAAAATCAGGAAGTGAGGAAGCTTCAAGATGTTTTCTAGCTAAGAGTCTCAGATGATTTCCGACTGATTGCAGAAGTGGGGAATTTTATTGTTTAAGTATGCTACATAAGAATCAACTACCCACCTTTAAACGTAAATCTTTTCGCTTCAATAAGATATTAGTAGCGATCGCGGGTATTCATGTCTTGCCAAGAACTATCCTTGGTGCTAATGTGACCACTGTTACTACTTTTATTCTAAAAATGTCTCCAAAAGCAATCAGATTGATAGTATCGCATTCAATGCAGATGTCTGCGTGCAGTATGACACAAGTGCAATTGTCACACATACCTGCGTCTTCGTTATTCTAAATCCTTAATTACAAGTATTTAACCGGACTCCCAAAGAAAGCTGTTCTTGAGCAGGAGAGTTCTTTTGTTAATATTTAGCGATCGCCTGTTATGTATCCAGCTTGAGATGATTTAATTATCTAGCAACAAATAAAAGTAAAAAATGAATATTTTATATGTAATTAATTCCACTTAATTAGAATTACATAGAAGTATAATCAGCTTGTTAAAAAATTAAAAGCTCCGTGGTTTAAGAATTTGGAGTTATGTTGATATCTGCTGTTATTAAGTTCTCTTTTGGGAATTAAATTGTTGCTCAATCAAGTTTTCATTTTTCCCATTAACTACATTGAAGAATTGAACTACATATAATTGTTTTTGAAAATCTGCAATTTTCTATGAGAAACAAGTGTAATTACTTCAAAAGATATAGTGATAATACTTTAGGGTAATTGATTTGTGACTGGTGATAATGTTAGTATTATGAGGTGGGTTGATTTTGGGTTTATTATCTCCAACAATTAACTTGTAATGTATCATAGACCAAAATTCATCAGTATTGCCAATTAATATGATTAGCAGTGTGGAATGGCTATGGGTCTGAATATATAGACTTGATACCAATAAATTGATGAGGTTACAGAGGAGCAAATAACCATGAGCAACTTAACATCTCCACCTACCGAAGTTCAAAAAACGAAGAAAAAAAGTTTAGCCGCAGATAAAAAACCTCGAGCTACAGATGATATTGTGCGTAGTTATCTGCAAGAGATCGGGCGTGTAGATTTGTTGACTCGCGAACAAGAGGTTATTTTTGCCCAACAAGTGCAGCTGATGATGAATTTATTAGCTGCTAAAGAAGAATTGGCTGTGAAATTAGACCACGAACCCACGCTACAAGAATGGGCAGATCGGGTGGAGTTAGGTGTTGAGGTACTGGAGCAACAGTTAAGTCAAGGACACCAAGCCAAGAAAAAAATGATTCAGGCTAATCTCCGGTTGGTGGTGGCTGTGGCAAAAAAATACCAGCACCGCAATCTGGAATTTATGGATCTAATTCAAGAAGGGACTTTGGGTTTAGAGCGAGGAGTGGATAAATTTGATCCTGCTCTTGGTTATAAGTTTTCTACCTACGCTTACTGGTGGATTCGTCAAGGAATCACGCGAGCGATCGCTCAACAAGGACGAACTATTCGTTTACCGATCCACGTCTTTGAGAAACTGAATAAAATTAAACGGGTACAGCGAGAATTATCTCAACAACTGGGTCGCGTTCCCACTACTGCTGAAATTGCGAATGCGTTATCTTTGACACCTAGCCAAGTTAGAGAATGTTTGTATTTGGCGCGTCAACCTTTTTCGCTAGAGGCGCGAGTTGGCGAACAACAAGATACAGAATTGCAGGACATCCTGGAAGATGACGGCCCTTCTCCTGAAGACTATGCTGTTGAAGAATCTCTCCACCAAGATTTACACGACTTGTTGGCAAAGTTGTCTCCCCAACAGCGAGAAATATTAACCCTGCGCTTTGGTTTGACTGATGGCTATGAACTTTCTTTAGCACAGATTGGCGATCGCATGGGCATTAGTCGAGAACGGGTACGTCAGATTGAGCAAAAAGCTCTCAGTCTGCTGCGACGACAAAAGGAACAAGTACGGAGTTATCTAGCTAGCTAGCTGAGGTTATTTTTCCAAAACTTAGAGCATTTAAACTTAGAAAGTCACCATAATGGCTGTATGTATAAAATTCAGTCATTTTGGGGGAAAATAAACCTAAGTAATCTCTATCAAAGATTTGATATGGGCACATCAAAGACAGTGCAACAATTGCAAGCGCAATGGGTGAGTTCTGAAAAATTTCGGCGTTATGGACAGGTAATTTTTGCGAGTGTTGATGGCAAAGGTTACGATGTGGAAGATGCCCAGCTAAACCTGCAAAATGGAATTCCACGATTTTATATTATGCGGTTGGAGAAGAGAGGGCGAAAGTTTCACAAAATTACTCGCCATCAGCAATGCACTCAATGTTTAGGTTCTTTGGATGGGAAGGATTGGTTCATTGCTGTTTGTCCTCCTCATAATGATGTGAGTGAGCCAGCATTAGAAGAGATTGCTGCTTTTCGGATTCCGGGGAATTGTTTTATTAAGCTACATGAGGGAACTTGGCACGCTGGCCCCCATTTTGACCATGAAGTTGTGGATTTTTATAATTTAGAATTAGCTGATACGAATGTGGTGGATCATTTTACTCATGATTTTTTTAAGAGTCATCAATTAGAGTTTGAGATGGTTTAAGGAAATCAACGAACCACAGAGGCAATAGAGTTGCCAGTGCGTTGTGGGGGTGGAGGAGTTTGTAGCACCTGGCGCAACACAGAGAGAAGAGAAATAGAGAGGATTTTTGCGTCTGTTTGGGAATGTTCAGGACTTATATCATGTCTGGATAAATACTTGTCATTACGAACGCAGCGATAGCGAAGTGAAGTAATCGCAGAGTCCGCAGCGATTGCTTCGTTCCACTCCGTTTCACTCGCAATGACATATCGTAAGTGATTAAGCGGACTTGATATTACGCAGAAAGGCAGTGAAAGCCTTGATTTTTCGTAGGGGCAATTCATGAATTGCCCCTAATAGTCTGTCAAATTGATTTTGACGGTTAGAGAGACGCGATAAATCGCCGTCTCTACAGGGAATTTATCCATCAATTATTTATTGACAGACTACTACGACAGATGTTGTAACAAAGAGTTTTAACCCAAGGCAGATTTTAACTCACTTTCGGCTTGTGCCAACGCATCTGGTAATTTACTCGCATCGCGTCCGCCAGCTTGGGCTAAGTTCGGCCTTCCACCGCCGCCACCACCGCAGATTTTAGCGATCGCACCGACAAATTTACCAGCTTGCAAACCTTTTTTGTTGACTTCTTGACTAAAAGCTGCGACTATGCTTACCTTATCGGCTTCGGGAACAGAACCCAGTACCACTGCACCGTTACCGATTTTTTGCAATAAGCGTTCGGCTGCGGTTTTCAATGATTCTGGATCGACATCTTCTAATTGGGCGACGATAATTTTATGATCGCCTACAATTTCGGCTGTTTGTAGTAAGCTGTCAGATTTAGCGATCGCTAATTGTACCTTCAAGGTTTCCAATTCCTTTTGGCTAGTTCTGAGTTCGCTTTGCAGACTTGTGATTCTGTCTGGTAATTCTTCGGGTTTAACTTTAAAGCGATCGCTCAAATCTTTAACTACTTTATCCCGCAGGTTGAGATAATCTAGGATTGCCGGCCCTGAAACAGCTTCAATGCGCCGCACCCCAGAAGCTACGCCAGCTTCTGAGATAATCTTGAATACGCCAATTTCAGCAGTATTACTCACATGAGTTCCACCGCATAGTTCCATTGATACGTTAGGGAAGTCAATCACGCGGACTTCATCTCCGTATTTTTCACCGAACATGGCAACAGCACCCCTAGCTTTCGCCTCTGCTAAAGGTAATACTTCTATATTTGCAGCATGTGCTTGGGCAATCCAAGTGTTCACTTGTTCTTCTATTTGTTGCACTTCCTCTGCTGTCAACGCGCGGGGACAGTTGAAGTCAAAGCGCAACCTGTCAAAGGAAACCAGGGAACCTGCTTGAGATATGCCATCATCAACAATTTTTTTCAACGCCGCTTGTAACAGATGCGTTGCGGTATGGTTTGCTTGGGCGCGACGGCGACAAGCCGGATCGATTTGGGCGTTGACGCGATCGCCTACGCGCAGTGTACCGCGTTCGATGCGTCCAAAGTGAACAAAGAAATCAGATTCTTTTTTAACGTCTTCAACGCGAACAACAATCCCATCACCAGAGATATAACCGCGATCGCCGATTTGTCCTCCAGATTCAGCATAAAATGGCGTTTTGTCAAGAATAATTTGTACCTGTGTTCCCGCTTCTGCTTCCTCTTGGGAAACACCTTCTACTAAGATCGCTTCGACTTTCGCCGTCGCTGCTGGTTGGGTATAGCCTAAAAACTCGGTGACTTGGATGTGTTCTGCTAGCTTGTCGAGGGAACCTTGCACAGTTAAATCGATAGTTTCATGTGCATCTCTACCACGTCCTTTTTGGATTTCCATTTGTGCCTCAAATCCCTCAACATCAACTGTGAGATTATTTTCCTCGGCAACTTCTTGAGTAAGTTCAAGGGGAAATCCGTAGGTGTCATAGAGGGTAAATGCGCTTTCACCACTAATTTGAGTATTTCCTTGCTGTTTCACCTCTTGGATGATTTCTTCTAGGAGTTTTTCGCCTCTATCCAGAGTTCTGAGGAAATTGGATTCTTCTCGTTGCAACTCAGCTTTAATTGCTGCTTCCCGTTGGCGCACATTGGGGTAAGCTGATTCCGAAAGAGCGATCGCAGTTTCGGCAACTTGGGTAGTAAATTCGCCAGAAATCCCAATTAATCGCCCATGACGCACCACCCGCCGAATTAACCGCCGCAGCACATAACCCCTTCCGACGTTGGAAGCGCGAATTTCATCAGCGATCATGTGGACGACAGAACGAACGTGATCGCCAATAACTTTTAGAGAAACTTTGGTTTTCTCATCGCTGCTGTGATAGTCAATGCCAGCAATTTGAGCGGCTGTTTGAATAATTGGGAAAATCAGGTCAGTTTCGTAGTTATTGGGCACTTTTTGGAGGATTTGCGCTATTCTCTCCAAACCCATGCCGGTGTCAATGTTCTTGTTTTGCAGTGGCGTTAAATTGCCTGACGCATCCCGGTTATATTGCATGAACACGAGGTTGTAAAACTCAATGAACCGAGTATCGTCTTCTAAATCTATATTTTCGTCACCGCGTTCTGGGTGGAAGTCGTAATAAATTTCTGAACAAGGGCCACAAGGGCCAGTCGGGCCAGATACCCAAAAGTTATCATCTTCGCCCAAGCGTTTAATTCTCGCTACCGGCACACCGATTTGATCGCGCCAAATTCCAAAGGCTTCATCATCATCTTTAAAAACGCTGACAACGAGATTTTGCGGGGAAATGCCAAAGACTTGTGTAGAGATTTCCCAACCCCAAGCGATCGCTTGTTCTTTAAAATAATCACCAAAGCTGAAATTACCCAGCATCTCAAAAAACGTCTGATGCCGTTTGGTGCGTCCGACATTTTCGATGTCGTTGGTACGGATACACTTTTGCGAAGTCGTAGCCCGCTTAAATTCTGGTGTGCGCTGCCCCAAGAATATCGGCTTAAATGGTAGCATCCCCGCGATCGTCAGCAGTACGGTTGGATCTTCTGGCACGAGAGAGGCACTTGGGAGGATTTGGTGACTCCGTTGGGCAAAGAAGTTGAGGAATGTGTTGCGAATTTCGTTACCGCTTAGGTACTGGGGATTTGAAGACATAGGTATTTTTAACTTTAGACTTTAGACTTGGGCGTAGCGGCACTAAGTAGGTGTATTTTCATCCTTTATATATTCTTGCATTTTGTTTCATATTACCGCCAGTAAATTGTGCAAGTCTGTGAGCTATATGCAGTGATGAGGATGCTTTTAGGCCATTATCTGCCTCTGGCAGGATGTGTAACCGCCTTTCGATAGTTAGGATTAATTATTAAGGAATACTTTAAAAACCCCGTACCAAAGTAACAAATGGCACTAAAACTTAAAGTATCAAATATTGCTTGTGAGGGATGTGCAGAAACAATTACTGAATCCATCCACGTTATGGAACCTGAGTCCAAGGTGCATGTCGATGTTAAAGCTAAAACTGTCACGGTGGAATCCGCAGCTTCTGACGAGTCAATCAAACAGGTAATTGTTGCTGCTGGTTACACAGTTGAAGGTTATTGAGGCGATTTTAGCTTTTCGCAGAAATTGAGATTTTAATATCTCAGGCTAGGCTAACAAAATTTTTTATATATTGATTCCACCCTTTCTATAGGTGGAATCAAACTAATTTACCCACATTAGGGGCAGGTTTTGACATCAAGCTTTTTTTTCTAGATTTATGATGTTGCAACCAATTAAACAAAAAATGCGAGTTAAGTAAACAAACCCAGATAAAGCGAGTAGGCAGAGACCTTTTATTTCTCCTGCCAATACATTGTTAAATCAAGCTTTACACCCCACTTCCAATTGGGGATTTTTACCCTATAAATTCCCTCTGCAATTGTAGAGTTTATTAGTGCCAGAAAGCTCCATGTCCATATCAGCAGGGAGTTTTGCTGTCTATTTAGTTCTGCATTGTTTTTGCCATCCACTCTTACTTTAATACCTAATGAAAGCCTAGTTTATTAATAAAAAAGCGGAAGTATCCTATGGGAAATAACATTTTTAATTCAATGATAAAATTTTGGTTTTGAGCGTTAAATTAAAAAACTTTATATTTTCTTAATTTTTCTACCTAAAAAGAAATTAGTTACCTAATGTGACAGTTATTACAAACTATTTATTTTGGTAATTTTATCAGGTAAATAACACTTAAGAAACTACAGCAATAGTTTTTATACATCTAAAGAATGTTCAGTATTTTTACTGTTTGAAAAATATTCTGTAAGGAAGACATTAGTTGTCAGAAGTAGATATTTCAGAAACTGTAGGAGTAAAGATAAGACCTTAAAAGGAGATTAAATTTGGAAAAATAATGTAGTTCAGTGTTCAAAAAATAATATATCAAGAAATATAACTCAGCCTAAAAAATCATATTTAGCATTAGGCAACAATAGCAGCATGTTACTCAAATTAATTTCTTTAAAATTTAAATAGGATAAAAAATAAAGCAATGAATATTTCTATTCTGGTCTTTGGAAAAAATAATTTTATCGCCACACTTCCAGATCAGATCCGTTATGCGACTGCTTTTAATGTAGAAGATATGGACAATCTGAATCAAGCAGTGTCGTGGATTAAAACAACGCCCCCCGATATAATACTTGTGCAGGCTAGTCTTGATGGCAGTATGGAACTGTGCAGTTGGTTGAAAGACCAGACAAAACTATCTTGGATATACTGCATTCTTTTCGAGGATCGTTCCCAACAACTTACTGATAGAAATAAGGGTTGGCACAGAGAATTAGAGATGAGCGCTGCGGCCCTAAAGCAAGGAGCCGATGCTTATATTTGGCATCTTATCGATCAAAAAACAGACCATAATTTGGCAGAATTGACTGCTAATCATGGATTAATACTTGCTCAATTGACTGTTGGCTTGCGAAAAGCACAAAAATATCGAGATTTGATTCGGACAAATGATATGTTATCAGCGATCGCCTTAGCTGATTCGTTGACAGAATTAAATAATCGTCGTGCTTTAGAATGGGACTTACCGAGGCAAATTGAAAGAGCTAGAAGTCAAAAAACTTCTCTGAGTTTGATTATTCTAGATGTAGATTATTTCAAGAAAGTTAATGATACTCACGGACATTTAGTAGGCGATCGCATTTTGCAAGTATTATGTCAGCGTCTGCGACACAACCTGCGCTGTCAAGACACAGCATTCCGCTATGGTGGCGAAGAATTTGTGATTCTTCTGGCTAACACTACTGATGAAGAAGCAGTATTGGTAGCCCGTCGTCTTAATCGCGTAGTCAGCGACGAACCATTTGCATTCAGTAATAAACTGACAATTAATATCACTATTAGTCTGGGCACAGCCAGTCTGCAAGCTGATGATGATGAACAAGGAGAGAGTCTGCTGAATCGCGCCGATCAGTATTTGTTACAAGCTAAAAATGCTGGGCGGAATCGAGTTATTCACTCGAAGTACTTATCTCATGTCTCACATTTAAAAGCTGTTTCTTCATAATTTGTCATTTGTCATTTGTCATTTGTCATTTGTCATTTCTAGCTCAGTATGACAATCTTCTACCGAAGCGCGTTGTCGCATGGCATTAACTAAAGCTTCATAACTAGACCAATTTTCTTGCAGTAGGGTTTTTGCTTGGAGGGCATGAAACCGCAGTTTCTGTTGATAAACTGATTCAGAAAAGCCCAAAATTGTCAAGACTCCTATCAGCTTGCTTTTATCATCAGCGCCACCCTCAGCATCATTAAAAACTAGGGTTTCAGCAGCAATACCCGCCATCCAAACAGTGCAGTAGCGGTCTAGCATTTGGGCACTGATTTTACCCACTTCTAATTGAGATGCTAATTCGCGATCGTCAAAGCTAACGCCACCTTGCCCAGGTTGCCCCTGTTTCCAGGCTTCCCAAGCGCTGAGTGTGTAGCCGGTAACGGGAATCCCCAGCAGGTAAGCAACTAAAAAATGCCCTGCTTCGTGGTGGACGATGCGATCGCGGTGTTCGCTTGAAAAACCAGCAATCCAATCTAAAAAGATAGTACCACCCTTGCCTTGCAAGCTAAAACTATCCAACGTAGCTATGCCTAATATGGTGAAGGTTGCAAGTGCCGGCACTGCTGGCGATAAATTCAAAAATGGCCCCAGCAGTACCGATAGGGTCATGAGAAAGATAGATATTGCAACTAAATTTAAAGTAGTCTGGCTCATTGAGAGTTTTTTGAGTGCAGCTTAATATTTCATTATAAAGCGATGTCTACGACAGGCGGAGATACAGCACAACTTCTGTATCAACTACCTTTATCAATCTCTTGAAACAGCCTGTTAACTAGCCGATAAGCATCCCATCAAATTAATGTAGATCGGTAAATTGAGTTAAACAATAAGAGTCATTTAATAAATTACAATTATCTGAAACCAAGGCTTATTACCAATAGTATTAGCGTATAAGTTAATTCCGTTTGACTTGATTAAATATCTCCAAAAAAATCATAGATTTTGGATATGTTTTTGGATTTTGGATATGTTTTTGTTTCTTTTTAGCAAACAATACAAATGGATAAATTTTATCATTAAGTAACAAAAACTTAATTTATTTATCTATATAAATAGGTATCTTTGATGTTAAACTACCATTGGTTTTGGATTGCACTGTAGCTTAACTCAACCGACAGGAGCCGATTCTTCCTGACTATGCTGAAAACAATTGCACTGAAAAATTCCATGAAAACTCTAGCTCTACTATCTGTCACAGCCTTCGCCGCAACATCTGGATTAGTTTTCGGCACAATGCAAGCTGCCTCTGCTTTAAATTGGAACTGGAATTATTCTGGTACTGGCATAGCAGCAAACGGTACTTTCACAACCAATAATACCCCTAACGATTTAGGTTTTTACCTGATTTCTGGAATTACTGGTACACGAAATGGTGAAACAATTACTGGTCTACAACCTGCCGGAACTCCAATACCAGGGAACGAACCTTTTAATGTTGACAATTGAATTAGTCTTAATACTCAGCAGTTAACAATTGATGGTTTTGGGTATTCTACATCGGGGGGAAACTATTCTAGTCCGTTTTTCGCTAATTTTTTGCCAACACCGGGTTATTTAGAGGTTTTTTCTGCACCGCCAATTACACTAGGGTCGGAAAATTTTGGGACGGAAGATAGTGAGTTACCCATTAGTTTTTCTGCAACCATAATCACTGTTCCTGAACCCACCTCAATTCTTAGCTTAGTCGCCCTCGGTACTCTCTGCGCTGGTTCAGCACTCAAACGGAATAAGCGATCCAAATTCACTGAGAAGAAGCTCAAAAAAGTTTCCTAAAAACATACAGAAATCTTCAGCTAATTAAACCTTAGCGTGGGTTAACACAGATGTCATTGATGTTAGTGTCAGCTTAAGTTCTATCAAATGGAATTCGCGGCTACACAAACAAAATCTGCGTATGCGGAATAACACAAAATTAAATTTTCAAAATCACTCAAATACCACTGTCCTATTACCATAGACTAATACACGATTTTGTAAGTGCGATCGCACCGCTCTTGCTAATACAACTCTCTCCAAATCTTTGCCTTTTCTCACCAAATCATCAACTTCATCACGGTGGGTAACTCGCACTACATCTTGTTCAATAATTGGGCCTGCATCTAAATCAGCAGTGGCATAATGCGCCGTCGCCCCAATAATTTTTACCCCACGTTCAAAAGCTCGGTGATAAGGATTTGCACCGATAAAAGCTGGTAAAAATGAATGATGTATATTAATAATTTGCGGAAATTGACTAATAAAATCTGCACTAACAATCTGCATATATTTCGCCAATACAACTAAATCTATTTTGTACTGGCGGAGTAATTCTAGTTGTTGGACTTCTTGTTCTGATTTATTATCTTTAGTAATAGTAACGTGCTGAAAGTCGATATTAAATTGTTCTGCAACTACCTTTAAATTAGAATGATTACTAATAATTAAAGGAATTTCAGCAATAAATTCTTTAGCACGTTGTCGCCAAATTAAATCAAATAGACAATGGTCTTGCCGACTTACCCAAATAGCAATGCGTGGTACTGCATCAGAAAAACGTATTTCCCACTTAGCACCTAAAGGTTGTGCGATGGCATTAAAAGCAGGGGCAATAAACTCACGCGGTAAATTAAACCCCTCTAGCTGCCATTCAATGCGGGTGAGAAATAACCCCGCAGCAAAATCTGTATGCTGATCTGCATGAATAATATTACCACCGTTAGAATAGATGAAATTGGCAAATTTCGCCACCAGTCCCCGTTGATCTGGGCAGGAAATCAGCAATGTTGCTGTCGGATTTGTCATAATATCGCCAAATTTTTAATTGTTTTTAATTAATTATTTGCTGTTTGTCGGACTCGGTTTCGGAATGGTGAGCGAAGAAGGCAGTTTCTGACTCTTATCTACAGGTTGCTGCCACTCTGATAGATCCCGATTCACGGCATTTGCAAAATCTGTAGATACCAACAGCACATTTATATTCCCATCGGGTTTTGTAGCAGGGTCAGTTTGAGCATATAAGAAACGTCCGTTAAAGTTAGATTTACCTAAAATTAACTGATGGCTTTGTCGGTTTTTTAGGGTAATATTAATAGTGGCTGGAGGTTGATCTAGGGCAAATTGTCCAAGGTCTTTTGCTAGAGTTGATAAGGTGCGATCGCTATTACCTTTGACCAATAAATCCATTAAATAAGAAACAATAGCATCATTGGCTGGGCCTGATATGGGAGATTTGATTACCCACTTGGGGTTACTAGGTTCAGGGTTACGTTCTAGATTCAGAGTTAGTTTTTTTGTCTTGACTGTTAAAGATTGCACATCATCTGCTGCAAAAGAGAAAATTTTCTGCTTTTGTTCCTTGACTTCTTCTCGCAGAGTTGCACCCCGAATTTCATGGAAGTAAACAAAAGCACCTAAACCCAGCATTAGCAGTATCAAAATTAAAGTCGTTCTCGGCAATTTCATTTTTTAGTGATTTGTCATTTGTCATTTGTCATTTGTCATTTGTCATTTGTCATTTGTCATTTGTCATTTGTCATTTGTCATTTGTCATTTGTCATTGGTGAAGAGTTAGTATTTATAACTCCTAACTCTTGTACAGACGCGATTAATCGCGTCTATCGTCGTTTCCACCAGATAATAACTGCGATCGCAAATCCAATTAAAGGCAAAATTAAAAGAGATGACAATATTAAAAAATTGCCTTGCATGGTTGTCAGGGTTATCCGACGGTTTTTCGGTTCTTTGGGGCGAATGGAAAGGGGTTGCTGATCCTGTTGACTCAGCCAAGTAACTGAGTTGAGGAATACATCCCCATTTAATTGCTGTTGAAACAAGCCATCGGTGGCGAAATTGGAATTTCCTAAAACTACTAACCGCGACTCAGTAGCTGTTTGAGATGAGGGAGTTGGAGAAGCAGTAGCCGCAGATGTGGGAGTGGGGGTAGCTTTACCTTGGGTGGTTGGTGATGGCAAAGGTGAAGCTTGTGGAGTGCTGCGGGAGGCGGAAGAAGTAGGGCTAGCTTTACCTTGAGTGGTTGGTGATGGCAGAGGTGAAGCTTGCGGAGTCCTGCGGGAGGTGGAAGGAGTGGGGCTAGCTTTGCCTTGAGTGGTTGGTGATGGCAGGGGTGAAGGTGTCGGTGCAGCTTGGGGAATGGAAGCAGATTTAGCTGCTTGTTTTCTTGTTAAAGCAACGCCCAAGGTTAAAGGCCCTTTCAGGTCTTTACCTTCATTAAACTCCAATTTTTCGCTTTGGAGGTCGCTTTCTGCCCAGCTTTTGGGATAGGGTTTGGTTCGTAGCAATGGAGTAGCCTGAACACCAGGCACAGAGGTAATTTCCAGTGGTCGAGAAATCGGATAAAAAGAATTGCCGTTACCGAAATCTTTGGTAATTGGATGTTGCCCGTATTCTGTGACTAAGGGTGCAGCAGGGCCAAGTCCGACTACGCTTTCGCCAGAGACATCAACTGCTAAACGATTATCCAGACGAACACCCCACTCTTGTAGCAAGCTGTTAAGTTTGGGATCGGTATTCGGATCGATCATCAGCAGTAAGTTACCACCGCGATTAAGATATTCTTGCAAAGCTTTGACTTCGCCTTCAAATAGCCCTCGCTTGGGGCCAGCTACTATCACTACAGACGCATCTTGAGGAACTTTGGAAGTTTCTCCTAAATTCAAGGGTGATGTTGTGAAATTTTTGTCGCCTAATCCCTGAACAGCTTGTGATATTGCATCTTTACCAGGCGAAAGTTGGCGTTCGCCATGACCTTGGAGTAAGTAAACTTTGGCTGTAGTTGAATTTGTTAGTTGTTGCAGCCGACTAGTTAATCTGATTTCTGACAAACGCTCATTTTGATTTACTGTTTGTACTAATTGCCGTTTTTCGCCCGATTCTAAATAAACTTCCCCATAATCTTTAACGCCAAACTTTTCTGCAAGTCCTGGTTTAGCTTGAGGGTCGATATACTCATATTGAAATTTTGAGCTTTGCCGTTGATAATTTTCTAGTAATTCTCGGTCTTGGGGATTTTGGTTAATATCAAATACCAACACTTTAACTGGTTGTGGTAAAACACTCACTAATTCTCGTGACTGCGGCGCAAGGGTAAACAATTGACTTTCTGTTAAGTCTGCCCGCAAGTGGTAGCGAGTACCCAAAAAGTTAATCAATCCCAAAATTGCCAACACTGCTAGAGTTGCTACTAAGGCATTAGTGCCGGCTTGGGTAGAACGACGTTTCCACCAGTTAGTCTCATAGCTTTGCCATATTATTCCAAATCCACTAATGGCAATTCCCGTAATCAGAAATGCTAATGGAATTAGTCCCCACTTTTCAGAGACTAACCCAACTGTTAAGCCGACAGCAATTAGGAATGGGCCAAACCAAAATAGATATTTCCACAGTTTCTTTTTTGCAACTATATTCATAATTTGNTCATTTGTCATTTGTCATTTGTCATTTGTCATTTGTCATTTGTCATTTGTCATTTGTCATTTGTCATTTGTCATTTGTCATTTGTCATTTGTCATTTGTCATTTGTCATTTGTCATTTGTCATTTGTTATTGGTCATTTGTCATTTGTCATTTGTCATTTGTTATTGGTCATTTGTCATTTGTCATTGGTCATGTATCAAAGATTAGTGACAATTCAAAATATATGCACGAAAATTGATGAAATAAAAACTACCGAGATAACTGACTGAATAAATGGCTACAAAGCGTTTTCAAGAATTACAGGTGTATCAATTGTCAGAACAATTATCAGATGACATTTGGAAAATTGTTGAAGGATGGAACTTTTTTGCAAAAGATACGATTGGTAAACAGATTGTTCGTTCGGCAGATAGTATCGGTGCCAATATAGCAGAAGGTGTAGGAAGAGGTAGTTTTCAAGAAAATAGACGGTTTATAAGGATAGCGAGAGGTTCTTTGAATGAAACTCAACATTGGCTAAGACGAGCTTACACTCGTAACCTTTTAACTAGCAAACAGATAAATACAATCAAAACTATAATTAACGAATTAGCACCAAAATTAAACTCCTACCTAAACTAAATTGGCAATGTACCAGATGACAAATGACAAATGACAAATGACAAATGACAAATGACGAATGACTATTGCCTTTGAAATCGCAGTGCATCTATTGATTGAGCGGTGAGAAAGATGCCCAAAAAAATGTAACTAGCGAATAAAATTAAGGCACTGGTATCAAAAATTCCTTGAATTAAGGTGTTGTAATTTTTCAGCAACGACAGATAACCTAAAGCTTCGCCCACGGGGCCAGGGACAATTTTGGCGATTAAATCAATCAATAACAATAATAAAATTACTGCAAATGTGAAAACGGCAGACAGAATTGTGCTGTCTGTTAAGGAAGAAATAAACATTCCTACAGATAAAATTGCTGCTGCTAGTAAGATTAATCCAAAATGACCCAGTAAGGGAATTGAGAATGCCATTGGTGGATTCGATCCACTGATTGCGATCGCTTCCAACACTAGCATGGGTACAACCATCGTAGTAAAAAATGTTAGCACACCTAATAACTTACCTACAGCTACCGCCCAATTGGTAATCGGTGATGTGGCTAATAGTTCTAAAGTGCCGCGCTTCCGTTCTTCGGCATAGAGTCCCATCGAGAGAATCGGCAAGATAAATAACAATAGCCACCCCATACGATCTAAAAATGCTCGGATAAATTCGTAAGGGACATCTATCGGCGGTGTTGGCACTCCGAGTTGTTGCCCTTGTGCATCTATGGCCGCCACTCCTACCAAAATGCCATCTGGCCCTAGCAAAATCATCACGAAGAATAACCCGGCGATGAACCAAAATATGCCTGCGATCGCATAAGCTAAAGGCGATACAAAATAACTCTGTAACTCTCGGCGATAAATGGCAATAATATTACTCAGCACTATACCCATTTACGCTGCTTCTCCTTCTTTGTCTGCTGCTAAGTCTACCTCAGTCTCGAAGTTCTTTTCTTCTGTGGTTAGTTGCAAGAACACATCTTCTAAGGTAGCGTTAACTCGTCGCAGTTCATGTAAACCAAAGCCTGCACGCACTAATGTTGCCACAATATCCTTTCCTGGTTCTTTTCCCGGTTGCGATATCACCCGCAGGTAAGCGCGATTTGTCTGCGGTTGATGTCCTCCGGCGGTTGGAATTGATTCTATCAGACTCACACCTGCAACATTTTGCAATACCTGTTTCGCTAGGGCAGCTTCTCCTTCTATTTCTAATTCATATCCTGAACCACCTGTCAACTGAGTCATCAAGTTTTCTGGTGTATTAGTTGCAACAACTTTACCGCGATTAATGATGGCGACGCGGCTACAAGTCATGCTCACTTCTGGCAGAATGTGCGTGGAAAGAATAATTGTATGAGTACCAGCGAGGCTTTTGATTAAATTCCGCACTTCTATGATTTGTCGAGGATCGAGTCCAACGGTGGGTTCATCGAGAATGATTGCCGGTGGATCGTGGACGATCGCTTGAGCAATTCCTACACGTTGGCGGTATCCTTTAGAGAGTTTGCGAATAATCACTCGCCGCTTATCTTCTAAGTTGCAGCGTTTGATGGCGCCTGTCACCTTGTTGGGGCGATCGCCTGCTGATACTCCCTTAATTTGGGCGACAAAATGCAAAAATCCCTCAACCGTCATATCTGGATATAACGGCGGTGTTTCGGGTAAGTAACCAATTCGTTGGCGCACAGCCAGAGAATTTTCATGGACATCATAACCAGCAATCCGGGCATTACCATTGGTTGCCGGTAAATAACCAGCCAGAATCCGCATGGTTGTGGTTTTACCAGCGCCATTGGGGCCAAGAAGCCCTAAAATCTCCCCAGGTTCGACGCTAAAAGTAACATCAGTAATCGCTGGGGTAGAGCCGTATATTTTACTCAGATGTTCAACTTCAATCATCCGTATAGTGGCGATCGCAATTTATAAGATACCCAACAATCTTAGATCGCAATATTGAGTATGGGGGACTGGCACTAAGATTAGCCGACAACGGGTAAAGTTCCTGAAAACTCTAATCCCTTTGCATATTAGAGAAAGGAGAAAAATTAAAACCTCTCTCCTCTTAATGAAAAGAAAGGTTTTCTAAATCTTGTAAAAACAATCGCATTGTTAGGCGGAACAATCGCATTGTTAGGCGGAACAATCGCATTGTTAGTCGGAACAATCGCATTGTTAGTCGAAACAATCGCATTGTTAGTCGGAACAATCGCATTGTTAGTCGAAACAATCGCATTGTTAGTCGGAACAATCGCATTGTTAGTCGGAACAATCGCATTGTTAGGCGAAACAATCGCATTGTTAGTCGGAACAATCGCATTGCATCTTTAAAAGAATACAGTTTAGTTAAGGCTAAAGCTCTTTCCCAAAGTTAATTTTTTTAACGTAGACGCTTCTCTACGAGACGCTACGCGAACGGCTTGCCGCAGGCTACCGCAAAGGACAAAGGACGCAAAGGACGCAAAGGACACAAAGAGAAGAAAGAAATGCCTAATCCCCTAATATCATGTCCACTTGATTGCTTATTAAACCCGAAGAACCCCACCCCGCCAAAGCTATGCTTTGTCTCCCCTCCCCGCTTGCGGGGAGGGGTTCTTTTATTATGGGTAATTTGGGGGACATGATATAACCCCCTTCCCACGTTGGTAAGGGGGAAAATTCAAAGTCTCTCTCTTTTTAGGAGAGAGAAATAGAAGTGAGGTTTTTCAAATACCCTGAACAGTCACATTAATAATAGCTGCCAGATTTTCGATGTTCCAAGGCAGTGATACCATCATTTTCCAACACTTCACCATGATTGATGACGGCATAAATTAACCATCTATCGCCACATTCAAGCTGATTTTGCACCGTACATTCTAAATACGCTAATGCCTCGTTCAAAATCAAACAACCATTATCAGCAGTTTTTGTGGAAAGATTAGCAAAGGGATTATCGCCTAAAGTGCTGTGACGAGAAAAATAGCGTCGGACATTTCTGCCTTCTTTAAGGATATTCAGCACAAATTGATCGCCAGGATGATGCATTAACTCTGCATTCTGCTCGTTTGCGATCGCAATCATAATTCCTGGCGGGTTAAAAGTTGCCTGAGATATCCAAGAAGTTAAAACCCCTTTGTGAGTTTCTTCATCACGAGTTGTCACAACACACAGAGAACCAACGATCCGCCCCACCGCTTGTTCGGTACGATCTACATGGGTTTCTGTGACAATCTGGCGGGAAGTCCGCAATTTTTTGGTTTTCTTCAAGTTTTGGGCAAAGAAAGCACCTGCTTCTTCACACTGCTGAAGAATTTCAGGAGTAGGGCTAAAACGCACCCGAATTGTTTCAAACCCTAGTTGATAATTAGCATCTTTGAGCTTGCTTTCGATTAAATCTATTGCCTCGCCACTCCAACCGTAGGAACCAAACACCCCTGCTAACTTAGTTTTAGCCGCCACCGAGAGAACTATTCCTAAAGCGGTTTGAATTTGAGTTGGTGCATGTCCGCCTAATGTAGGTGAGCCGATAATCAAGCCATCGGAAGTTTCTACAATCCGGTTAATCTCGGCAGAATCCGCCAATTCACAGTTGATTGATTCTACATTAATACCATTTTGAATTAAACCTTGAGCGATCGCATTCGCCATAATTGCTGTATTTCCATAAGCCGAAGCATAGAGCAAAGCGACACTCAATTCTTGAGATTTTTGCCCTTGGCACCATTGACGGTAATCATAGGTAAAACGACTCAGGCTGTAACGGACAACCGGGCCGTGTGCTGGGGCATAACATCTGGCTCCCAAAACCGAGATTTTATCTAAAGCTACTTCAACTTGTTTGGCTTGGGGCGCATGAAGACATTCAAAATAATAACGACGTTCCGCATCTAACCCTTTCCAATCTTCATCAAACAAAGTATCTTCGCAAACATGAGCGCCGAAAAGTTTATCTGTGTAGAGAATTTTTGTTGCAGAATCATGAGTACAAAGTCCATCAGCCCACCGGGGAGTAGGTACGGTGACAAATGAGAGAAGATGTCCTTGTCCTAAATCTAGAGTATCGCCCGATCGCATTGCTTGAATAGGTGATTCAAATTCGGGAAAGGCTGTTTTGAGAGCATTAGCGGCGGGACGAGAACAAATGAGAGTGGCTTGAGGAACCAGAGAGAGCAATACTTGCAAAGTTGCTCTCCGGTTCGGGTTGACATGACTGAGAACAATGTAATCTAGGGTAATGAAATCTAGATGTTGTGCAAGTTGCTCAAGGTAAATTTCGGTAAAAGATTCGCCGGGAGGGTCAATTAAAGCCTTTTTATCAGCTTGAATCAAATAAGAATTTGCTGTAGTTCCCCGTTGGCGGGAATATTCCACCTCAAATTTTAATCTGTCCCAAGTCCGCGATCGGAGAATCAGAGTATTTTTACCAATTTCAGCAACTTGTACATCTTTGCTATGGTTAGACGTTAATGTGGCAGTGGACATAATATTCTCTCTTAATTACGAATTACGAATTACGAATTACGAATTATGCTGGCCATTGGTTTGTGTTAGTTCCGACTTGGCTCTGCTTCTATAGCGTTTAGATGCTTCTTGTTCCGGATCGATACCTTCAAAGGTAGGGGGTAGCCAAACTCGTAGAAATAGTAGTATTCCCAGTACTAATAAAAAGGCGCAAGTTGCTAAAATTTGACTCCAATTAGTTTCTAGAACACCTTTAACAATTACTTCTCGCAAAGCAGAAACAATGGAAACTTCAACAGCTACCCCAATAGATACTCGATGTTCCTGTAGGTAAATAATCAGTAGTCGAAATAACTCAACTAAGATGAGTAAAAAGAGAATATCGGCAGTAACAGCATGAAAATCTAGAGGCGGAAGTAAGGAGAGAAACATATCTCTCACCTGAAGCACCATGAAGCTAAATAAACCGATACACAGAGAAATTACAATTATATCTTGAATAAATTCCAAGGTTCGCACAACGCGCCCCCGATTGATTTCGTACATAGTAATCGGAGTATTCTCAACAGATTTATACATAGTTTTTTGGGAGTTTGTAGAGACGCGATTCATCGCGTCTGTAGGAATCAGGGTAAATAAGGGAGACAATGGGACAAGGACAAGGAGAATGACCAATGACCAATGACCAATGACCAATGACAAATGACAAATGACTATTTAATAATGATTGCCAATTTTTCGGTGATGGGCGGCGGTAAGTGCATCTAGCTTGGCGACTCTTCCAGTTTGGACTGTGCTATAAATTACCCAATGATCTCCACAATCCATACGGCTGGTGATTTCACATTCCATGTAAGCTAGAGCTTCAGCTAAAACGGGCGATTCATTTTTAGCTGGATATGTTTTCACTCCCGCAAATCTATCTGCACCAGGAGCAAAACGTTTGAGGAAATGTTTCATTAATCCTTGATATTTCCCTTCTTCTAAAACATTTAAAACAAAGCGATCGCCAACGTGCATCAAAGACTCAATTGCCCGGTCTTTGGATACTGCGATCGCAACTCCTAAAGGCTCAAGACTGGCTTGTGTTACCCAAGAAGCAAACATTGCACTCTGAACTTCTCCTTTTTTGGCGGTGATGATGTATAATCCTGTGCTAATCCGCCCTAAAGCTTTCTCTAACTCGGTATTGATAGATTTGATTTGTTTAATAGTGCGATCGCGGTTCAACCATTGACCCATATCTGTCCCCGCTTCATCACAAAGCTGTTCCGTTGCTGGGGTAGGAATTTCTTTAACTAAAATAGGAGGAAAAGCTTCAGTTAATCCCAGTTCTTGAAACTTATTGCGTAAAGGATAAATGGGTTCATCTTCTCCCCCTCCCGACTCTAATAAACCAATTGCCTGTTTCTTATGAATAGCAGCTAAAATAGTGCTTAAAGAAGCTTGAGCTATCGCTGAAGATTGGGGTGGCATTGCAATTACTAAACCAGAAGATTGTGCAACTAATTCTCTAACTTCTTGAGGTTCGGAACTATTGAGAGGAAATAATTCTACAGCCACGCCTGTTTTCGCGCACCCATGAGCTATTGTACGGACTAACTGCTCGCTATGCCCATAATCTTCAACATAAAATAGAGCTACTAAAGCCTCTGTTTTTGCTTGTTCTAAACTCCAGTTTTGATAACGTCCAAGCCATTCTGAAATATATTCTTGTAGTAACGGCCCATGTCCTGTAGCAACTGTTTTTATTTCTAACTTTTCAATGCGCTTTAAAGCTGCTAAAACAGACCGAGCATTGGGGCCCATAAGACAATCATAATAATATTGAAAATCTTCCTCAAGTAAGGTGATATTTTCATCATAAGTATGGTCATCACAGTAGTGCATCCCAAACACATCACAGGTGTAGAGAGTGCTAGTTTTGTGGTCATAAGTAAAGATTGTGTCAGGCCAGTGTAAGTTAGGTGCAGAGATAAATTCTAATTCGTGTCCGTTGCCTAAATCTAATCGCTCTCCACTTTTCACCTGCATTGATTTAAAAGGCTGGTGAACCATATTTTCTAAAAATTGAATAGCTACCTTAGCACCGACAACAGTAATGGAGGGAGCTAATTGCAAAATATTTTTTACTAAGCCGCTATGGTCTGGTTCTGTATGGCTAATAATCAAATAATCTATTTTAGTCGGATCGATTAATCCCACCAGTATCTCAAGATATAATTGCTCAAACTTACGGTGAGATGTGTCAACTAAGGCAACTTTTTCTCCCTGAATTAAAAAAGAATTATAGGTCGTACCATTCCGTAAACCAAACTCGACATCAAAACGCTCTCTATCCCAGTCTAGACAACGAATAGCAGTTGTTTGAGGAGCAATTTCAACAGTTTGAACTGTCAAACGTCCTGAGTTGGGAGTAACTTGAGTGGGCTGGATGAGTGCAACCATTTGTTTTCTCCAAAAAGATTGTTGTCTGAAGCGAGCTTTATGTTTCTTATATTGACCTGAAATACTCAATTAGTAAAATGCTAATTTCTAAAGCTAATCATCAGAAAGTTTTATTCATCATTTATATTGATTTACCATTGAATTACTCAATGTTTACCATCAATAATGAATGTGAGAAAATGTAAATAATCAGTTAGAATCTTTAGGAATGTCCTTAATATTTTTTCCTCCTCCCATACAAAAAATCAACAGCGAAATCGCTCATAGTGCTGGTGTGGATCTGTATGTGCTGCGTCTGGATTTGATGCACCCGTGGGTTAACGGCAATAAGTGGTTCAAGCTAAAATACAATCTTTTAGAGGCCAAGGAGAAATATTTCACAACCCTGTTAACCTTTGGGGGCGCTTATTCTAATCACATCTATGCAACTGCGGCAGCTGGTAATCTTTTCGGTTTTCGTACCATTGGTGTAATTCGTGGAGAGGAGACGCTACCACTAAATCCGACGCTGAGTTTTGCTATCCAACAGGGTATGCAGCTTGTATACCTGAATCGCGAGATGTATCGACAGCGCAACACAGCAGTGGTAGAGGAATATCTGCAACAACGCTTTGGTGAGGTGTTTATCATTCCTGAAGGTGGGAGTAATTTAAATGGTGTGCGCGGCTGTACAGAGATTGTTGGCGATGCGATGCCTACGGCTGGCTACGCCTACGCATTTAATCGTATATGCGTAGCCTGCGGTACAGCTACCACACTAGCAGGGATTGCGCTTTCGTTGCATGAAGGACAAAGAGCGATCGCTTTTCCCGTTCTAAAAAATGGCGCATTTCTCGCACAAGAAATCGAAAGTTTATTGACAAATTACCTCACCTCTGATTTACCTACACCATCTAACTCTCCCGCTCCTTGGGAATTGGTATGTGATTATCACTTTGGCGGCTATGCAAAGGTGAACAATGAATTGCTGCTGTTTAGCCAACAATTCAAGAAAGAACATAATGTCCCCCTTGATTACGTATATACCGCCAAAATGTTTTACGGAGTGATGGATTTACTAAAACAGGGATTTTTTGGTAGAGGCGATTCGTTGCTGCTGGTACACACAGGCGGCTTGCAAGGCAACATCGGTATGGAGAAGCGATACTTGCGACAGTAAAAAATATATCACACTTTTACAAACAAAAAAACGTTATCAGTTTCATATACAAGTTTGAAATTAGAACTATTTTTAAGTTGATATATTAAATCAGGAATGAACTCAGATTTATTATTTATTAAATCTAGAAGTATGTATTTAAAAATATCGTTATATTTTTCCGACGGACGATCTTTACTAATTAGCTTAATGGTTTGACGTTTAGCTAAATGAGGAGCAATAATGCAGGAACTGCTATACTTTCTGGACGAAAATCAGTAAAAAAATTACTATTAAATAAAGCAGGGTAAAGTAAATAAGACAAACTTATTGCTCTTGAATAAGCTACGGAAGAGGTTGCAGCTAGATGGATTAAATCTTACCCTAGCTTGGATAGTACCACTTTGTTTTAAACCCAATTACCGATCAATCAACTCCTCTTGTCAATAGGGTTTGAGACGCGCTAACCCTGTTTAGTCCAAAGCGTAGTTGCGATCGCAGTAGCAACAGCCGTCAGTGTTACAGTTATCATAAATTCGCTACAAATTGAATTAAATAATACAAATAGTATTACGCAAAAGCTGGGCGATTATTACTGAACATAACCCAGCTTTTTAACCCGCACAGGCGGGTTTTGTCTGTATAGCCGCGACTTCTGGTCGCCAAGGCACTATAAAACAAAGGGTGCGTTAGCCAAAGGCTAACGCACCCTACAAAATATATGAAATCTAATTATGAATTATCAATTAGAAGCTGCCTTCTCTGCGACATTACGAATTATCTCCTCCAGCGTTTGGAGTAATTCTTGCTCGTTATAAGGTTTAGAAAAGTAAGCCCGCGCCCCCAATTGCATAGCTAGTTGCCGATGTTTATTGCTACTACGAGAAGTCAGCATCGCAACTGGAATATTTTTTGTATCAACGTCGGAATTTACCTTACCTAAAAAGCCATAACCATCTAGACGAGGCATTTCAATATCACAAATTACCGCCTCAACTCTCAATCCACTATGGAGTTTTTCTAAAGCATCTTGACCGTCCTTAGCTTGCTCTACTTGATAACCTCCCTTTTCAAGAGTCAGAGCTAAAAAGCGGCGAACATTAATCGAGTCATCTACGATTAAAATTGTGCCTTTCTGCTTAACAGACGCTGCTGATATTTTATTTTCATCAAATATCAAGAATGGCGTTTTTAACCTTGCCGATGGTAATTGAATACCTTTAGGAGTCCGGCGATTTGTAGCAATCCAATACAGCAATTCATTAACATTAACTAGTGGCACTACTCGACCATCACCGAGAATTGTGCAGTTGCTGAAGCCTTCCGGTAAAGGTATATTTCCCTCAACTTGGCGAATAGCAACCTCTTGTTCGCCCCAGCAACGGTCTATTTGGATTGCTACTGGCTGATTATTCCCTTTGACTACTAACACGCTGTTAGCATTAATTGCTGCCGGAGTCTCTAATTCTGAGGTATCATAACGCAGACAATTAAACTCTAAATAAGGAGTCAGGCGAATCAGTGGCAGCATAGTTCCTTGCCAATTTAGAACTTCGCTACCTGCCATTTGAAAAACTCGCTCGTTTTGGAGTAAGAATATTTCTGAAATGACATCTGTGGGAAATGCCAATAACATTTTGTTGATTTCTACCAACAGAACTCGTGCAACGGAAAGTGTAAATGGTACTGATAGGGTGAAGGTAGTACCAACTCCTGGTTCTGTATCAACTTTCACATCTCCTCGAATCAGTTTGAGGTTGTTACGAACTACATCCATACCGACACCGCGACCAGATAATGCTGTAACTTGCTCGGAGGTGGTAAAACCTGGTTCAAAAATTAGTGATAATAGTTCTTCATCACTTGCATTAGCTAGTAATGAAGCATCCAATCCCATAGCGAGGGCGCGGGTGCGGATTTTCTCCAAAGAAATGCCCCAACCATCATCACGGATAGTAATGAGGGTACGATTACTGCGGTGACTAGCTGTAATTTCAATCAATCCTTGTTCTGGTTTACCCAGAAGACGGCGAGTGCCAGAATCTTCGATACCATGATCGAAAGCATTCCTTAAGAGATGCATTAAAGGTTCGTTTAATGTTTCTAAAATGCTGCGTTCAATTAACGTGTTGCCACCTTCAATTTTTAACTGGACATTTTTCCCATACTCTACATTTAAATCGCGCAAAGCTCTAGGAAAACGTTCGGTTAAATCGGATAGCGGCCGCATTCTGATGTGATTTAACTTTGTCTGTAACTGTTTGGATGTTTTGTTGATTTTACGAGCAATTTGGTCTGTATCATCTACACTGAGTTGCACATCAGTTGTAACTTCCTGTACCTGAACAATGGTTTCCATAACTTCCTGCGATCGCAGGTTTAAATCGTTATAACGATCCATTTCTAAAGCATCAAATTCCCTCTCTGTGCCTTGTGTTTGATGTCCATTTTCAGCTTGCACCCCCACGCCAGGAGACGTAGCAGCTTGAGTAGAAATTTTGTCATAAGCTATACGTAAATCCTGGTTTTCCCGGTCAAGAACTTGTACTCGCTGGTTCAGGTTACGAACGAGTTTGCGTAATCTTTCTAGCTGCGAGTTTAAGCCATTTCGTTGAACAATCAGTTCCCCAAATAAATCATTAATTTGCTCTAGTTGTTTACTGGGAACTCGGACGCTATTCTCAGGAATTTCCCGATCTTTAACAACGCCATTTGACTCTCCTTTTCCTTCGCTAGATTTGGCATCTAGAGAATTATTTTCTCTAGCAAATATGGGATTTTGTTCTGTAACATTGATAGCATTAACATCATCTGCAAACTCTGCATCTACAAATGTAAAATTAGCAGCGATACCTGCACTAGGCTGCGCCAACGCTTCATCATTAGTCCAATTTTCTCTAATATTTTCTGGTTGCCAAACAGATATTGGCACTACTTCTGTATCGGCGATATCTGTGTCTGCGGGGGGAAGCTGTGGTATTGCTTCTGCTGGTGGTAATAGTAGCTGGGATTGCGTATAACTACCAAAATCAAGTTCTGTAGGTAAGTTATCTAATTGATTTGTCAGCACCAAAGCTTGCGATCGCCGCCATGCTTGCAATGCTAACTGGGCAATTTCGGGAATACGCGAACTGCTAGCCGTTTCTAATTGCTGTGTTACTGACTCACAAAGCTTGCTAAAAGCTCCTAACTGGAGCATTTCACCCAAACCGCCCAATTCAGCTGCCATAATGACAATTTCTTCATGCAAACCGGGCTGTTGGCTATCTGCCAATACAGATTCTAGACGCTGTAAACACTCTTCTACTTCTGTGGCAAATAGCAAGGGGATAACATCTTGCCCATCCTCTGGGGATAGCATAGATGAGGCATCCTCTGGAGTGGGGTCGCCCAAGCGATCGTGCAACTCATCAAAAACTGGGTAACAAAAGGTTGCTAACCACGCATCTTCAACAACATTTCCTTCTGCAAGCAATTCGACAATCTGACGCAGCCAATCAACTCCAGATAGCAATAAACTTTGCAATTGGGTGTCAATTTCTAGAGAATTTTTTTTAGTTTTTAAAACTTTAAAGGAATCTTCCAAACGGTGAGATAAATGACTTAGCGATTTAAATCCCATCATCCCCGCACCACCTTTAATAGAATGAGCGGCTCGGAGTGCAGCATTGATTTTATCTAAATCGATGCGGTTACTAGTATCGATTTCTAGCAACACACCTTCTAACGTATTTAAGTAATCAGTTGCTTCTTCCAGAAACTGCATCTGGATTTCTAATTCTTTGTCTTGTAACATAGTTTTTGTCCTTAGTTATTGGTCATTGGTCATTAGTTATTAGTCATTGGTCATTAGTAAAAAGACAACAGACAAATAACAAAAGTCATTCATCATTGGTCACTAGCAAAGGACAAATGACAAATGACAAATGACAAACTTAACTAACTTTGAAAGCCTCGACAGTCTCTTGCAACTGCTGAGAAATTTCCACAGTTTGTTGCAGAGATTGGGAAACTTGACGAGAAGAATCGCTGGTGCGTTGTGATATAGCAGCAATATCTTTCATCAATTGGCTAACACTTTGCGATGTTTCAACCTGAGATGCAGTTGCAGTGGAAATCGACTGCACTAAGGTGTCAATTTGAAGGGATACATCCAAAATTTCACTCAGACTTTGTTTAGCCTCCTCCACAATTCGAGTTCCTTCCACTACTTGGGTAGTGCCTATTTCCATCGCCTGCACCACTTCACTGGTTTCTCGTTGGATATTTTCAACAATTTGTTCAATTTCTTGGGTTGCTGCGGCACTCCTGACTGCTAGTTCGCCGACTTCTTCCGCAACTACGGCAAAACCTTGACCTTCTTCACCCGCACGCGCTGCTTCAATACCGGCGTTAATGGCCAGTAAGTTAGTTTGAATGGCGATTTGGTTAATCAAGGAAACCACACGGGAAATTTGTTGCGAAGACTCTCCCAAACGTTTCACTTTCTTAGCAGTTTCACCCACAGTTTCCCGCAAAGACAGGATATTTTGGACTGTTAAATCCATTGCGTGTCCACTCTTGGTAGCGGTGTGCGCCGCATGATTGGCAACGAAAGCAGCTTTTTCGGCACTTTCGGCTACGGCTTTCATGGATTGGGTCATTTGGTCAACAGCATCGAGAGTGCGGTTGATTTCGGCAGCTTGGGTAAGTGCTTCTTCTGCCAAGTGGCGGATGGCTCCTTCGTTAGAGCCAATGGCAGTATTAACGTGGGTGGCAGCTTGTTGAACTTGGGTAACAATATCCCGGAGGCTTTCGACAATGGAGTTGAAAAAGTCGGCAACAGTGCCTATTTCTCCCGCCGTCACGTCTGCACGCACTGTCAAGTCGCCTCTGGCTGCGCCTTCTACGTCGTTGAGCAGTTCTAAAAGTTGTTGTTGCAGTGTTTCTTTTTGATGCCGTTCATCGTCAGAATCGGTGACTGCAACATTCCTAACTTGTTCTATCTCTTCTAATAACTTGGCTTGTTCTAAGGCGTAACCGACTTGAGTTGCTATCTGTTGAAACAAGTCAATTTCCGGCTGTTGCCAAACACGCACAGTTTCGCAATGGTGAGCAATTAATAAGCCTAAAAGTTGCTCTTGGACAAGAATTTGTCCGACCAAATTACCTTTGACAGCAAATTTTTCTAAAAATTGAATGTAACCGTTGGCATTTTTCAGGCTTTGGTCTTGATGAATGTTGGCAATTGCTTGCATCTGTCCATCATGAGAAGTTTCGAGATAACGTTCCCGAAAATAAGGATCGTCGATTTTCACTCCGAGCATTTCTGGCCAATTACCAGTTACCGATTCCGCAACAACAACACCATCCCGCTTATCTGGATTCAGACTATAAATGATTACTCGGTCTGTTTTTAGCACTTGCTGAACTTCTTTCACTACTGCGTGAAAAATATCTTCAGTTTTGAGACTTTTCCGAATTCGTAGGGTAATATCTGCTAGTAATTTTGCGCCTTCAATATCTACTTCTTGTTCCTTAACTAAAACCTGCAATTGTTCGGCCATAAGGTTGATATTTGCACTCAATACCCCTAATTCGTCTTCACTTTCGATTTCCACACGGGTATTGAATTTACCTTGACCAAGCTTTGCTAATGCCGCAGTTGCAGTGATAATTGGCAGTGTAGTCAGTTTAGCTAACCGAGATGCGATCGCACCCACAATCAATGCTGTCACTGCTGTACCGATGGCTATAGTCCACAACAATTGTCTTTGCGGCTCAAATACAATTGCTGTATCTGTGGATAAAAGTACTTGCCAGTTTAAATCTGGTAAGCCGTCTAGCCTACTGGCTGGTACGTAGCTGACTAATTCTGGTTTTTTGTCAGTTTTGGAAACATCTATAAAGCTATCTACCTTATTTGCTGCCAGCAGTTTAGGTAAATTAGAATACTCTGCTTTTGCTTCTTTCCCCAATAATTCCTTTTGGGGACTCAAGAAAACTGTTCCTGAAGCATCGAGCAAATAGTATTGTTGTCCATTGGCTACGTAGTTCTTGATGACTTCCTCTAAAGATTTTACGGGCATCCGCGCTCTGACCACACCAATGGTTTGGCCCGTCCTTGTCTCTTTCACAGGTGCAGCTATATAAATATTCACTACACCAGTGTTTTTTACTGCTTCCGGTTTACTGATGACAGGAGTATCTTTTTGTAAAGCGTCTTGAAAGTAGGTAAGGTCTTTTTGGTTATCTAAAGGTTCGCCTGTGGATTGGACAATCAAGTTACCTTGACGATCAAAAACAGCAACGCTGTCATAAGCTTTGTAGGCTTCGACAACTCGATCTAGGACTGCTTGCTTTTGTTGAGTAGTGATATTTACACTAGCTTGGGGACTTGTCAAAAAAAGCAAACTTGATATTACCTGAATATCACCGTAGCGTCCTAACATAAAACGGTTAACTTTATCACTTAAACCAGTGGCTTCAGCTTGTTGAGACTGGGTAATTTGCTTAGTAATAGACTTGTTGGCAAAAGTAAAAGCGATCGCACCGATGCCCAATACTGGTATTGTACCAATTGCGATCGCTAAAATAGTCGCTTTCTTAGCCAATCCAAGTTTTGTAAAAGAGGCAAAAGCTTGATTTAGCGAAGAATTATTAGCCGTTTCACTACTATTTTTAGTTGGCAATTTGATGGCACTACCAGTTATTTTTTGGGATGAAATCAGTGATGCTCGATTTTGAGCGCTACTACCTTGATTTCCGTTGGTTTTATTAAACATAAAAATAGTTCTCCTAACTATGTGAATAAGAACACTAAAATTTTTAGTAGTACACCCTACTCACTGCGGAGAATAGAAGATTGCCCAATTGCTTGTGCATCTAATACCAGCAATATTTCTTCTTGTTGGACAACACAGCCACATAAATAAGGAACTAAACTGGATGCCACTTGTCCTATAGGTGATTGAACATCATCAGGAATAAACTTAGTGGTACCTTTTATTTCTTGCACAACTAAACCTAGCACCAATGATTCCACTTGAATAACGATCGCACTGTACTGCCGCAGTCGATAATCAAGAGATTCTAAATTGAGCATTCTTGGCAAATCCACTACCCAAATTATCCGACTCCGCCAATTCATTAATCCTAATATGCAGGTGGGCATATTAGGCATTGGGGTTACAGATTCAATAGGCACAAGAATTGCTTCTTGCGTATGCTTCATTGATAAAACCGCAGCAGTCTGTTGATTTAGCTGAAACTTTAGATAACCGTCTGCTAAATTATTTTGAGTTGGTTTTAAAGGAAGTGTAACGTTTGTACTAGTCATTGATTCAAATTACCACTGATTTAATAGTACGTAGCAGATGTTCGCGAGTATAAGGTTTAGTTATGTAGGCATCTGCACCTTGTCTTATCGCCCATAAACGGTCAATTTCTTGATTTTTGGAACTACAAATCACAATCGGCACTTTTGAAGTAATCGGATTTCTTCTCAAAGAACGACACAACTCAAATCCGCTCATTTCTGGCATTACTACATCAGTAACGATCGCATCTGGTTTTTCTAACACAGCTTTTTCTAAACCCTCTTTTGCACCACTTGCTTTAATTACGTTGTAACCACTCTCTTTGAGATAATGGCTCATTAATTCCAATTCACTGGGAGAATCTTCTACAATCAGAATTGTGCCAATTAAAGTCAGACTCACTATTAAATCTCCTAAAAAATAACTTAAGGCGATTAAATTTGGTTATAGTTATTGGTTGTTACTAAATTAACCAAGATGTTTAAAAACCATTTTTAGCAATTCTGATTGTGTAAAAGGCTTGGTCAAATATCCTGACGATCTGACCATTTTTGCCTTTGCCCTGTCGATAAATCCTGTTCTACCAGTCACCATAATGATAGGTGTATGTTTAAAAGCTGAATGTTTTCGTAATAAGGAACATAGCTCATAACCATCTAAACTTGGCATCTCAACATCTAGCAAAATCAGATCGGGCTTACTCCGAAGAATTTGCATTAAAGCCTTCACCGGATCGTTGATAGTTACAACTGAAAATGTGTTTTCATCCAAAAAGTGTTTGATGGAATTCAAAACTGTTTGGCTATCATCAATGCAGGCAATTGTATATAGTTTTTTGCCAACAGTTGGCTGAGTAGTTTTATTATTTTCAGGAATATCAAAATTGATTGGTATCGGCAACTTTTGCCCAAGTTTTATTTGTAGTTGTGGCTGAACTTGAGACGGTTGTATTTTAGACAAAACTTGGGAATTCCCACCAGCCGGAATTGATGACTGGATATTTTGCCGATTTCGTAATTGCTTTTGACAGTATTCAACAAGTAACCGCAAATCCAGGCGGCAGAACTTTGGTAGTTCATCCAAAGAGCTTTCCGGGCTGAATTCATAGCTACCTTCTTTTAAGCATAAAAATGATTCCAGTACTTCTTTTGCTAATTCATCTATCAGGCTTGCTGCTTGTACAGTGGTAATATAATCCTGATTTACTAACCAACAAATAGCTTGGTAATCCGCATTAGGTATTGATTGATGTTCATTCTTTGTCTCAAACATCAGTCGCATCTGCACGCGAGTGGCGCTGTTGAGAGCGGGAATTTGTTGGCTTAAGCGTCGTAAGTGACTATCAAGCCGCTCAAACAGTTTATCTGAATAGGAGGCATAAGTAAGTTTACCGTCCTCTAGATAAATTGACCAAGAAACTATTCCAGTAAATATGCTTAAGCACCCTGTAGCACGCCGACTGGTTAATTGTGCCAACAGAGATAGCGGATGTAGTTTCTGGAACAACCTGTAGCTACCTATAGGAGTTGTGCTCATTTTGCTTTTACTTCAGCTAAATTCGATCCGTGTAAACTAAATTCGTATAGAGTTATTCCACAATTAAAATCAAGTAAAAAGCATCAAACTTTTGTATGTTAAAGTACATCAGTTTATATTTAGGGTTTGTGGTGAAACTCAACGAAAATAGCGTTCTTTTCAAACGATCAAATCTCAGCAAATTCGTAAATTATTATTAATTTACTTCCTGTTACTGAGATTTACAGACATCTTTGGAGAATAAGACATAGAAATGTCAAGACTAGATGAAGCCACTTTCCATTGAGTAACCCCAATCTGACCACAGGAATAATACTGATTTTCTTAAATCAATATATTTGAACTTCTGTATTTACACTTAAAAAAATCTAGTCTTTAAGCATATAAGTACTAAATAAAGCCACTCTTCATTAAGCAACCCTGTTGTGACTACAGGGATAATACTGATTTTTTTGAAAAAAATAAAACACAATTCAGAGGAAATAATAACTAGATCGGGAAAAGGTATGAAATTAACCAAGTCTCCAGGTGAATTTTTCTGGTTGTCCAAAAAATTTGCGCGATCGCCAGTTTATTCGTACTGTGGATGTAGTGTGAGTGCGATCGCCACATCTCTAGATTAAGCATTAGGATGTATAATTGCTGAATGCTTCGTGTCTTTATTTACTGGCTTTATGCGTTATTCTGTATTGGCCACTGACTACGACGGTACACTAGCAACTGACAATCATGTAAATGAAAATACTTTGGCAGCACTATCACGTCTGCGGAATTCTGGTTACAAACTCATCTTGGTGACAGGTAGACAGCTAGATGAATTGCTGCAAGTTTTTGGACATGTAGATTTGTTTGATTATGTAGTAGCAGAAAACGGCGCTTTGCTGTATTCGCCAGCTACCCGTCGGGAGAAACTATTAGGTTCGCAACCATCAGCAGAATTTATTAACGCATTGCGCGATCGCCAAGTCAATTCCCTGTCAGTTGGCCGTGTAATTGTTGCGACTTGGCATCCCCAAGAAACTATAGTTTTAGAAACTATCCGCCAGATGGGATTAGAATTACAAGTCATATTGAATAAAGGTGCGGTGATGGTGCTACCTTCAGGAATTAATAAAGCCACAGGGTTAGCTGCCGCTTTGGATGAGATGCAGTTATCACCTAAAAATGTAGTCGGGATTGGCGATGCAGAAAATGACCATGATTTCCTCAATATTTGTGGTTATTCAGTAGCAGTTGCCAATGCTTTGCCGATGCTCAAAGAGCGTGTAGATTTTGTGACTAATGGTAGTCGGGGGGATGGTGTTATGGAACTAATTGAAAAACTCATCACCTCAGATTTAGCTGAATTTGGGCATTAATTTAAGCAGATTTATTCATGCAAATAAAAAAAAGGAGAGTAGCAATACTCTCCTAACGTAATATGAGTGAGGGAAAATTTCAACTTAGTGATGAAGTCTCGCTTGACGCTCACGCAATTCACGGGCTTGACGTTCCCGCAATTCACGGGCTTGACGTTCGCGTAACTCACGAGCTTTACGTTCGCGCAATTCACGAGCTTGACGTTCGCGTAATTCACGAGCGCGTTGTTCGCGGACTTGACGTTCGTGTTCGACTTTACTGTTATTAAAAGCTACAGTATTACGATTAAAGTTATCATGCTCAGATTTAAATTCAGCAGCATTAGCATTTTGAGAAACAGCAGCAATTGAAGCAGCTGCTAATAAGCCTCCAAGAAGAATAGATTTAAAGCGGTTCATATATCCTTTAATGTGCCTTGCATTACTTGATTTGTACATCTTCAATGTAATCGGAATAGTCAGGTATATGCCTGTATACAAAGTCATGTTGAAATAGTTACTTTTGTAACTATTATTAGGATTTATATTTGATTTTTGAAAAGTTATAATGGTCAAAATCTTACCTGACATGGGTTATACTCTAGTATGCCTAGCAAGATTCAAGTTGGATTCCTATATTTAGAGGTGATTATTCAAAACTTTTTTATATAAATAAGTCGGTACAAATAAATCTAACCATGTAACAGAATGTAAAAACTACAAGACCTTTGCGATTGCTTCATTCCACTTCGTTACATTCGCAATGACATACATTGAAATTTTCATGCCGACTTACTTAACTGAAAATCCCAAGGCTCCCTTAAAGTTACTGTTTAGGCTTGTAGCAAATGCGATTGGCGAAGCCCTGCCATAGCATTCGCCCGCCCGAAAGCAAACCAGCGTCCATAGTATAGTGCTACATGGAACAACAAAGCACAGTCACAATTGAAATTTCCTCTAAAAAAGGTAGGATAAGCGATCGCAGCAATTACCATGAGAGATGATTGTCTTCAGGTTTGATATCATCCAAGAAATGAGCGATCGCAAAGTCACAAGTGCGGATAAAAGGACTTGAACCTTCACTCCTTTCGGAACTAGAACCTAAATCTAGCGCGTCTGCCAATTTCGCCATATCCGCATCAGTTTACTATCTTACCACAAGAAATTATTTTTGGGAATAGGGAATAAATGAGTCGGGGAGAAGAAAGAGTTTTTCCCCCTGCACCCTTCCCCCTGCCCCTCTGCCTCTTCTCCATGCTCAATTACATAACTGCAACACGAGGCAGACGATGCTTAAACCCGCAGAGAATTTCCCAGGAGATAGTATTTAATTGTTCTGCCCAATCATCTGCTGAAATCTGTTCATTTCCCTGTTCCCCTAACAAAGTGACCACTTCTCCTTCTTGGATATTGGGTATGGCACTCACATCCAGCATCAACTGATCCATTGTAATTGTCCCGATTTGCGAAACTCGCTGACCGCGAATTAACGCCTGCATTTTGTTAGAAAGACTGCGAGGAACGCCGTCAGCATAGCCAATTCCCACGACAGCGAGGCGAAGTTCGCGCGGGGCAATAAATTTATGCCCGTAACTAACAGCAGTTCCTTTGGCAATTGTTTTAACTTGGGTGACTCGTGCTTTAAGTTGCAAAACGGGTTTGAGATCGATCGCATTTTGTAAATGCGGTGCTGGGTAGAGTCCGTAAACAGCTAAACCTACTCGCACAATGTCGTAGTGCAATGACGGATCTGTGAGTGCAGCTGCTGAGTTTGCCAAGTGCAAGCATGGCACTTCAATTCCCATTGCTTTGATTTGGGCGATCGCTTCCTCAAATCGTCTATGCTGTTCTTCCATTGCCGTAGTATCAGGATCGTCTGCTGTTGCCAAATGAGAATAAATACTGGCAATAGATAGATGTGGTAAACGCTGCACTAATTGCACGAATTCACCAGCTTGCTGCCAATTAGTTCCTAACCTAGACATTCCCGTATCTAATTTGATGTGTACGGGCACTGGAGAACCATGACTCATGGATTCCAGAGTATCGGAAAAGACCAAAGCTTGTTTAGGGCTACAGAGTGTGGGCTGAAGTTTCCAATGTGCGATCGCATGAATCTGTTCTGGTGTATGAGTTGCTCCTAAAATCAAAATGGGCGCTTCAATCCCGCCTTCTCGCAATTGAATAGCTTCTGGAACTGTAGCGACTCCCAGCCAACTAGCTCCCGATTGAATTACAGTTTGGGCGACTGTTACCGCTCCATGTCCATAAGCATCAGCTTTTACTACTGCCATCAACTGAGTCCGCGGCGATAAAAACTGCACCAATTGCTGCACGTTATACGACAATGCCCCTAAATCAATTTCTACCCAAGCTCGTTGCGAAAACCACGCGTAGGGGTCGCACTGCTGATTAGGAACTACACCAGGGATTTCTTTGCGACTTAACATTTGTACTGACTCCTATCCCACCACGGCTAAACTTTCAAGTTATCTATCTATACACGCTCCTAAAAGCGAGATCAGATTAAATAGGAAGTTTAACCTTCATATTGGAATTGATACAAGATGTTGCGTTAGTAAAATAAAAGTTAAGATTTATGAGTAAATACCTATAAATAAATCTTATAGCTCGGCTTTTTGCTGTGTTATTTGCATTAGCCTACGTAAAATTCCTGCTGTCAGGTGAGAAGTTTTACTTTCAAACTGCTAACTCTTGACTCACAACTCTTAACTCATAAATTAATTGTAGAATTCTGCCGAAAGTATAATTTATTCTCATCTCCCTAGCAGGTTGTATTTGTGTTAACATTTATGTAAAGCTAATACCCTGAGCGCAGATACATGGGGAAGGTTTTAGTCTTAAACGCATCTTACGAACCTCTCAATATAACGAGTTGGCGGCGTGCTGTGGTTCTGTTAATCAAAGGCAAAGCAGAACGCGTAGAACACAACGGTAAATTCCTGTACTCGGATTTTCCGTTGCCGACCGTAATCCGGTTACGTCATTATGTACGCGTTCCTTATAAAGAAATTCCTCTGACTCGCCGAAATATATTGCACCGGGATGGTCATGCCTGTCAATACTGTGGTTACACAGGAGATGAGTTGACTCTAGACCATGTAATACCGCGATCGCGCGGCGGGGGCGATACCTGGGAGAACATTGTGACCGCTTGTGTCCGTTGCAATGTTAAAAAAGGCAGTCGCACTCCCCATGAAGCTCACATGCCTTTACGTCATCCTCCCCGCCAACCTTATAGCAGCCTCTATTTCGAGGTCAGTAAACATCTTAAGAGTGGATTGCATACAGAGTGGCAAAAGTATGTTATAGGGCTTTGAGCAAAAAAGCGGAGGAGAAAGAATAAATACCTTGCTGCTTTGGGACACAAACAACAACTTTAGTTATGGAGTGCTGAAAATTGGCAGCTATATGGTTTGCAACGAAAGCGATCGCGTCTTGTAGATAGGCGCAATCCGTTAACGCTCAAGCCTCGATACTTGTGTATGGGGTTTACCTTTTGCTTTGCATCTTCTCTGAATTCTCATAATTTTCCAAGGGGATAAAACACCCATTGTTAATCAAAAATAATTGTTAATTGCTCAATAGTCACAATAATGAGAGTATTGAGCATAAGAATATTTAAAATATCAAGGACTAACCCGAAAGTATAAGATAGAAAGTATGCCTTAAGTAAGATAAAAATTCTGCTGATTAAATTTACCGAAGAGAAAAAAGCTTCTCAAACAGATTCATGCTGCCAGATTCAGCCCAATATACAAAACTTCCTTGTTTCCAGCACTCATACCCCCTCCAATGGAATTTAGTTGATGTCAAGCGCTGTTACTGACAAAAAATATACTTAGATGTATAGTGCAATGTCTTGATATTTTTGCGAAGATCAAAATAATGTGGCTAAATTCAGTGAATTACCGATCGTAGTATTTCTGAATTAAAGGAGCCTAACACTTTAAAAAAGTTCCCTATGTACTTGAATTCTCCCGTTACTCAGTTTGAGAGTTTGTCATTGACTACAGAGCCAAACCCAGAGGAACCTGAAATAGAGAAAGCGCCAGTGGAAGTTGCATTTAAAAGTCCATCATTACCGCCATCGGTAGGCGATGGGGCCATATATCTCAATCACCGTGGTAATTCTCTGGCACAACAAAAGTCAGAAGAACTACAAAAAACCCTTCTGGCACACCGACACGATCGCCAATTGGTGATTCTGCAAGATTTTCCTGACCCTGATGCCCTTTCTTGTGCCTGGGCTTATCAGTTAATTGCCCAGCAATATGATATCAAATGTGAGATAATTTATGCTGGCGCATTGAGCCATCAAGAAAATATTGCCTTGGTAAGGCTGACTAACTTACCAATCCAACGCTGGACAACGCAAACCTTGAAAACCAAAGATTTGTCATGTTATCAAGGTTTTGTATTAATTGATAACCAAGGAACCACTTCACAGTTACTGTCAGCAATACAGCAAGCTGGAATTCCCCTAGTCGTACTCGTTGACCATCACAGTATTCAAGGCGATCTGCACTCAGAGTTTGAAGATATCCGTCCTTATGTAAGAGCGACGGCAACAATTTTTACTCAATATCTCCAAACAGGGTTATTGGCATTAGATAGCAGCATAAATCAACACGTTAAATGTGCAACTGCCTTGATGCACGGCTTGCGATCGGATACAAATCGGTTAATGCAAGCGCAAGAAGAAGACTTTATGGCAGCTGCGTATTTAAGCCGATTTTATGATGCCCAATTGCTGAATGCTATTTTACAGGCGAACCGTTCCAAGCGGGTAATGGATGTGATCGAGCGATCGCTAAAAAATCGCATCGTCCAAAATAACTTTTCCATTGCTGGTGTTGGTTACTTACGCTACGAAGACCGTGACGCCATCCCTCAAGCGGCTGATTTTCTCGTCACCGAAGAAAACGTCCACACCGCCGTAGTTTACGGCATTGTTCACGATGAAGACGATGAACTGGAAATAGTCATCGGTTCCCTGAGAACTAGCAAACTGACCCTTGACCCTGATGAGTTCATCAAAGAAGCCTTTGGACAAGATAGTGCAGGGCGCTTTTTCGGCGGTGGAAGGACAAGCGCAGGCGGCTTTGAAATTCCGATGGGCTTCTTATCCGGCAGCAACGAAAATTCTGCCTATGCGAAAATGAAATGGGAAGTATTCGACACTCAAATTAAGCAAAAACTGCTGAGGTTGGTTAACCCTAGAGACAACCCAATTCAGTCGGAGTAGAGGGAGATTAAGGAGATGGGGAAAACTCCTAACTCATACAGCAGTCAAAGTGTTTGGTCAGATAGCATCCCTAAGTCATTCGTGATAAACATATTTCCCGACTTTTTATAAAAGTCGGGAATTTTGATATTTTCACATAGGTTCAAGTGAAGGCGGATTAGATATACTATATGTATGACGTTTAATAAAAAAGCCTTGAGTGCAGCTAACACCCAAGACTTTATTGATTAACCGAGTTTACTTCTGGGCTAGAAGAATCATCGCAACCGTAAGAAGGTTAGGGAAGACGATGATAACCATTGCGGTAGTCATTAACGTCACCAAATAATAGCACCAATCCCCAGGTTTGCAGAATGTAGGCTTGGGGTTGTGCTGTGGCTTTAACCTACATATTTTTATTATAAAAGAAAGATCAGAGATTTGGAAAGAAATATCCTATCTTTTTTTATCAAAAATGCCATTTTAATCAAAGATTTCTCTCAAACCCTTGTATAGCAATAGTTACAGAGAAATGGAAAAGATAATACTATTATTATCAAACTTAAATATCTCAGATTTACTAATATTAAATATCTCAGATTTACTAATATTAAATTTTCTGCTTTTGAGAAGGACAACAAATTATAGGACAACCCAACAAGGCTAAAATTAAGTTAGTAACGAGAAAGCTAGTTCACAGAAGTAAAAGGCAGAAAATCAATAAATAATTGCTTGACTTTTATATCCCAACTTGTACACTTCGCCGCAGGAAGGGCTTATTTGCCTTTTCCGGTCAATAACCCGCTTGGTGCTACTCGATAGCGCTGCTCAATTAAAGGGGCAAACCCTGGAGCAAATGAATATCCCTTCATTTCCAAGCCTTTGAGAGTTCCCACAACTTCAATTTTGCGATCGCAGTAGAGAAGGTGGGGTAGGTGAATTTGATAAGTTAAATCAAATTCTTCACCAGACTTCCGATTCCAAGCGTGCTGTATCCATTCTTCATGATTAAATACCCAACCTTCTACATACTCAATTTCAGGGTAAACGTCAGCCACCAATAAGGCATTAGAGTAGCACTGCCCAATATGAATATAATCAATCAAATCTCTAAAACTTAAGCCCAATTCAAAAGTCTTTTTCATATTGGTCATCTGAGACGTGGTTAGCTTTTAGACAAAAGAAGTTAAACAAATCCCCCTCATGAGGCCCAACGAACTGGAAGACCGCTTCGCTCGATTAGGCGGTGGCAGGGACGGGCAGAAGAATTGTCGTGAGGCCAACCAGTTTTCGCAAGCCCGCCCCTGCCACTCCGCTTCGCCGCCTAATCGCTTCCAGTTCTTAGATCCCGGCTTAAAAAATAAATTACTTGTCCTCGGAAGTCCACGGATAAAGAGAAATAGCCAAAGCTGTCAGTACAGCAATACGGCTTGCCGGCATCAAATGAAATTTAATAACAGTGATAACAATCTGATAAAAGTATAGATTTTAATCGAAAGTACTGTTATTATGACGTTATCGATCTATGATAACAGTATGGCATCTAACCGATTTTTTTCAGGCAGAATTCCAAATGAACTATATGAGCAAGCAGAAAAGCATTGTGAAGAAACTGGAGATAGCAAAACTGAAGTACTAATTAAAGCACTATCTACTTACCTTAACTTTCCAATAGCAATTCCTGGAAAAAACATTATTGCTCCTAGTCCAGAAGTTACTAAAGAAATGTTTGAAACTCTGGAAGAAAGAATAAGAATATTAGAACATACCCTAAAAGCTTTACCTGTAAATGTTATCAATAATAATAACGATGATAACAAGAGCAGAAATACTGAGGAAATTGAGGAAGCCAATAATGATAACAGTGTAAAAACTTCTGATAACAAAACTGATAGTCTCAATGTAGAAAGTAAAATTCAAGATGTTATCATAAATGATAACAGAATTGATAATCCAGAAAAAAGCGAAAGTGATAACATTTTAGAAGCTATTAATAACGAAGGTGATAACAATAAGCCAAAAACAAACAAGCCCGTTATCAAAATTAATAACAAAAATAATAACAAGCCTTTACAAACAGAAGTAAATAAAATCATAAGTGAGTCTAAAGTTTCGGAAAACTTACAAGAACTTCCGAAATTTGAGGAAATAATTACTGCTGAAGTTGTTAAAAAGACTAACTTATCACGAAGTCAAGTTGACTATTTAATGAGTAAAGCTATAGAAAAAATAAAACAGCAGGGTAAAGTAATAAAACCTAGAAAACTTTTAGAAGAGCCTATCGAAGTAATCAACAAATCTGGTATACAAATTGAGGGGAATCTTTATAGACTTTTTTATGCTGGAGAAAATTTTAAAGAAAAACCAGTCTGGAATTTAATCCCTGATAACGAAAGTTATCAAAATGTTATACTAGGCTTACTAAATCCGAATATAACCCATAATAACACTAGTTATCAAGTTGATAACAATAAAGATTTCAAAGAAGAAAATCTAATTAACGAAGAAATGGTTAAAAAAAATGAGAACTTATTTACTGAATAATTTAACTTTAATGGAAAAATCTATGCAATCATTAATTTTAAAATTCATTCAGGCAACAAATTAATTTGATTTGAATGCTGTATTCTTAAACGAACCAAAGCTATACGCTCAGTAAAATCTATAGGTTTTGGAATATAGCTTGAAGATAAAACCTGTTTTGCAGCTAATCTAATAGCATTTATAGGATGCATACCTTGTTCCATATTGTTAGTAGCAGCTTGACATACAGCAGCATAATTAGCTAAATCAATAATTGGAAAATAATCTCGTAATAACTCAGATTCACTAATTTTCTTATTAAGATGATTTTCTAATCTTTGTCGCATATCTATAGCTTTTTCACTACTCAAAACTATATTTAATTCATTATGAACTCTACCAAAAAAGATTTGTGTTTCTTTTGATTTTGGATCATATTGCCCTGCTGCTTGTAAAAACATTTTAAAACTGCAAATGTTACAAACTCTGTATGAGCAAGATTTTTGTGCTTGGGTAGAGCAGACAGCAGAGCTTTTGCGATCGCACCACTGGGACACGCTGGATTTAGAACACTTAATTGAGGAAGTGGTGGACTTGGGTAAGAGTCAACAGCGAGCGTTGCAAAGTGCGTTGCGGTTAGTCTTATCGCATTTGTTGAAATGGAAGTATCAACCAGAACGTCGTAGTCACAGTTGGCAAGTGACCATTACCCGTGAGCGACTGAATATAGATGAATTGCTGCAAGAAAGTCCTAGCTTGCGGCGTTTTTTAAATGATGCCGAGTGGATAAATACTACTTATCAAAGAGCGCGGCCAGAGGCAATGGTGGAAACAAGTTTATCAGAAGATAACTTTGCGATCGCTTGTCCGTTTTCTGTTGATGAGATTTTAGACTTAGACTTTTATCCTAACGTTGAGGAACAATCGTAAGGTTATTTGCGCTACGACAATCACGATGCCATACTTCAAACAAGTAAATATACTGTTTATATTTAGTATACTAAATGGCTAACATCATGATTATTACCAATTTTGATGCTGAGGTTGCGCTCGAAGCTGCTCACATAATTCCTTACAGCGAAACAGAGAATAATCATCCGTCAAATGGTTTATTATTACGTGCTGACTTACATACCTTATTTGATTGAAATCTCATTGTTATCGATCCAAAAACAATGAAGGTACATATTTCCCCTGTTCTCAAAGAAACTGAATATAAAACAATCGATGGTAAAGAGATACGAGTTCCAAAAGATGAAATGTGCCGTCCCAACCAAGAATTTTTGAAACAGAGGTTGGAGCAGTGTAAATGGTGTCAAAATATTTAGCCTAAATAAATTCAGTTATTTTGTTCGGAAGTACTTGTATATTTAAGTTAGAGAATAACAAGCTTGATTTACCTAGATTATGAGTACCCTAAATGAAGTAGAACTCGCTGTTAGTCAACTTTCACCAGAGGATTTAGCTGCTTTTCGTGCCTGGTTTGCGGAATTCGATGCAGCAGCCTGGGATAAACAGATTGAAAAAGATGTGGCTGCTGGTCGGTTAGATGCATTGGCACAGAAAGCACTCAAACATCTTCGAGAAGGACGTTGTACTGATCTGTGAAACATCGAGCAACCCCTGATTTTTGGTATTACTATCGCCAGTTACCAATTGATATCCAAGAGCTTGCTGATCGATGTTACGAGTTTCTTCGGGAAGATCCCAAATATCCATCATTGCATTTCAAAAAAGTCGGTCAGTTTTGGTCAGTGCGTATTGGTATATATTATCGGGCGCTTGCTGTAAAAGAAGATGATAATTTTGTATGGTTTTGGATTGGATCGCATCCAGAGTATGACAGATTGCTAAGTGGTGGATAGCGTTCTAACATTGCATAAGAGCAGCCTAATTGATCGCTCATAATACAAAGTATGGAACTATACTTAATTCGTCATGGTATCGCCGAAGACCAGGGATTAGGCATCAAGGATGAGGAACGCAGCCTAACCAAAGAAGGAAGGCAAAAAACTGAGAAAGTTGCCCAAAAACTTGTTAAATTAGGTTTAAACTTTGATTTAATTCTCACCAGTCCCTTAGTGCGGGCCCGCCAAACGGCTGAAATCCTGATAGCAGAAAAACTAAGCTCCCAATTAGAGGAATCTAGCCACCTTGCTCACGATGGTCAAATCTCTAGTTGGCTCAAAGACTGGTTAGAACCAAGAAATTATTCCCAAAATACCCAACTGGCGCTGGTTGGACACGAACCTGGTTTGACCAATTGGGCAGAAATTCTCCTGTGGGGAGAAGTCAAAGAAAGCTTAGTCTTGAAAAAAGCAGGTATGATTGGGATAAAACTACCAGAAACAGGTTCTCCTCTGGGTCGGAGTCAGATGTTTTGGTTGACACCACCCAAGTACCTGCTATAACAGTTTTTCAACATTTTCGATTGTTGTTAGAACGGCTACTGTTATGGCGACAATAAATTTCTGGTAAGTTAACTCGATCAGATATTTCAAAAAGCAAATGGTGGTGCCATGATGGTGTGCGAATACAAGCCTGGTTTAGAAGGCATTCCCGCCGCTCAATCAAGTATCAGCTATGTTGATGGGCAAAAAGGAATACTAGAATATCGTGGCATCCGAATTGAGGAACTAGCAGAAAAAAGTACATTCCTGGAAACTGCTTATCTCTTGATTTGGGGTGAACTGCCAAACAAGGAAGAACTGGAAGCATTTGAGCATGAAGTTCGTTACCACCGGCGGATAAAATACCGCATTCGGGACATGATGAAATGCT
>NZ_NOLK01000079.1:0-35474 GCF_002245985.1 Nostoc sp. 'Peltigera membranacea cyanobiont' 232 | reverse complement strand
CGTAGCGTAACGCACCATCCCAAGCTTATGGTGCGTTACGCTACGCTAACGCACCCTACAGATATAGGATTACTATTTGATTTCTGAACGAAATTAGGTATTGTAGAGTGTGTTAGAACGGAGTTCATAACGCACTATTATCAAGGGTTTGATGCGTTACGCTGTCGCCAACACATCCTACGGATATTTTAAGAAATCAAACCGGATTCCTATACTTGTATTTTTTCAAAAATCAAATATGATTCCTATCGTATAACTTTGTAAAGTTAAAGATTAAGTTTGTTTTTGCTTATTTAATAATTTTCTTATTTCGATATAGACTAATAGTTAGTCTAAGCTGTTTGGGTTATTTCAATTACTATGAAGCAAGAACTGACACCAACTCATACTTTCCAATATATTGATGAAATACTTGCCCAACAGTCTATTCATTTGTTATCACTTAACCCTCAGAAGACATTAAGTACCAGTTTTGCAGAACTGGAAAATTTAATTACTGAGCAAAACACCGATATTCAACTTCTTACAAATCTCCAAGAAACTCTTGAAAGTATAGTCCTTACTCAGTTAGAAAACTTTCCAGAAAACATATTCTGGGATTTTGATTTTCTGGTCAGTAGTATGATTAGACAAGCTTTAGTAGCAGATGAAGGTGCTATTCCTTTTTTAAAAGTTTTTGGTGAAAAAATGGTTACTCTGATAGAAATGTTCGGAACTAAAACAGAAATTCGTTTCCGGTACGTTCACGATTTTATCTATGGGTTTGAGTGGGCAAGGTGGGTACAAAAAGAGCCGCAAAAACGCGCCCACATAGAGCCTTTTAGTTTGGTTTTTTTGGATTATTTGCTCGCCAAAGGTAAGGAACTTTTACAACGAATTAGTCACGGTCAGGTTACATCTTATAAACTATGTGATACAGGCTACCGCAATCCCTTCACATTTTCTCGTGAACCAGAAGATGAACGTCGTCTGCTAGCTTATCTGGCTGAGGAGCAACTTATCCCCGTAGCAGTATGGAACTGGAATGCTAGCCCAGTATGGAACAAACCTTTTCAAGAAATGCGCCAGCAATTAGCATTAAAATTAAATATTCAACCACAGAGACACTGATTCGTAATTCGTGATTCGTGATTCGTGATTCGTGATTCGTGATTCGTGATTCGTGATTCGTGATTCGTAATTCGTAATTAAGTAATGTAACTGGGATTTAAACCCCCAGAATTGTTTGAAAATTGCTGAAAAAAATAATTATGAAAATTGCTGATTTAATTATTTGGTTTGAAGCATGGGCAAATCCCGCCTGGTGTGAAAGCTGGGATAATTGTGGCTGGCAGATTGAACCAGGTGTGTTGCAGGAAAAAGTACGGGTTTTGGTATGTTTGACACCGACTTTGGCAGTAATGCAAGAAGCGATCGCTCTGAATGCTAATCTGATATTTGCCCATCATCCCTTGATTTTTAATCCTCTCAAATCTTTACGCACTGGTGAAGCGATCGCAGAAATGGTACGGTTAGCTTTTACCCACAATATTGGTATTTACAGCGCTCACACCAATTTTGACCAAGTGCAGGATGGTACTGCTGACGTTTTAGCTCAAATTTTAGAACTCAAAGAAGTTACTCCCATAGTACCTACACAAGGAGGATTAGGATATGGTCGTGTTGGTTTGCTAGAGCCATTTCTGACATTACAGGAATTACTCGCAACCATTCAAACCCGACTTGCTCCCCCTAATTTGATTTTTTCCCCCAGTGCTGATTTACAGCAAACAATTTCACGAGTTGCTGTTTTGGGTGGTTCGGGGGCTGGTTACATTTCAGCCGTCGCCAAAACTGGTGCTGAGGCTTATCTGACTTCTGACTGTAAATTTCATCAGTTTCAAGAAAGTCGCGATGCCTACGGCGGGCTGTGCCAACGCAATCTCATTTTAATCGATGCCGGACATTACGCTACCGAACGTCCGGCTTGCGATCGCTTGGTGCAAAAATTCCAGTCCTTAAACCTAGACTGGGTGCAGCTAAGTCAAAGGGATGAAGATTTTCGCCAGTTTTTTGCTTAATTATCAACATTAATACTGAATAATTTTGTATTGAGATCTAACCATAAATCTCAAATATTCTATCGAAATACTCATGTTTTATACCATTGATTGTGATATAGGTCACTAAGTATATGTAACTATAATCACATTGCATCAATGTTCCACATCAATTAGTTACACAAGAAAATGTTCCACACTTGAGGTAACAAATTGTTTACTTTGCCCCAACCAAGATGATTCGCACAATCATTGAATCTGCTTTCCAAACTGGATATCTTAGTGTTGAATCTGAGGGTTTGCTTCACCAAGTACTCGCTACTAAATGCTATCAGTCAGAGGATTTGCCAGCCCTGGCAGCCCTATATGATGCAGTTCGCGCAGGTAAAATTAAACGAGAAGCATCCTCGTCGAACGTGCTGATGGAATTTCCTTTACCACATAACAAATCTTGCTGATACTCCAAAAGAACCAGAAGAACTGAGGAAAGCTTCGTGTAAGTATTTCTGCTCATTCCTCACTCTCCTGTCTGGGCAAAAAACCTTAAAAATTCAAAACTCTTTGGGTGTTGTTGTTGAAAACTATCAAGGTCAGCAAAAGAATGAGTTAAGATCAGATACAAGTGGGTAATAGTAAAGTCAAGTCCCCAGACTTCTCAGAAATGCCAATGAGTAAAAGTAGGCAAATTAAACAACCGCAATCAACGATTGTTTTGGAGTATTATTTATTACATAATGGTAAGAATGACTCACCAGAAAATATGAGCCTGCTTAGGACAGGTTCCGAATTGTTTGACTTCCATGAAGCAGACATTCCATAGAACGAGCCGGAAGGAGATTGAGTTCATTGCTAGAATAAGCATTCATTTATGACCCAACATTTCCCGGTATTTTGACAACTACAAGCAAATTTTGGGATTGAGTTGTGAAGGATACTTATTCTCTAAGGTGAAATTAACCTCTTAAAGGTGTAATGTAATGGGGTAGAACCCACATTTTGACAGGTTTAACTACGTTGTTTAAAAAGGCAGAAACAATACATGCTACACCGCAAGATTTATCAACTGTGTTGCGATGGGCGCGAGGTATGTGTTTTCTTGCGGGACCAGCAACGCTGGATTGAACGCGCCCGCATCATCGACATAGAGGGAGATTTAGTGACTCTACGCTATGAAACAGAAGAAGAGGACGAAGTTTGTTCTTGGGAAGAAATGGTTCGCCTCGAGAGCATTGGTGCTGTAACACAAAAACTGGCTTCAGTACCGCGCGGGAATGTGGAACCTCTGATGACTGAAGATTGTCCCGAAGCAGAGCGCATCCACAACCGTTACACTGACTCGAATCCAGAATAATTAGTCATTAGTCATTAGTCATTAGTCATTAGTCATTAGTCATTAGTCATTAGTCAAAAATGGCAAAGGACAAATGACAAAAGACAAAGAGCTAATGACTATTGACTATCATTCAAACCTTCAAAAGCAGGACAGTAACCTTCGAGAGTTACCTTAAAGTTATACAACGGGGAAGCTGGATTCCAGCACCTCTGTCCTCTTTGATGTCGGCAGGTGCCGCAACAGTCTACATCTGTCCATGTATAGCGATCGCTATTTTGACTGAGAAGCTCTCGTTGAGACAATCCCCTTAAGACTAGTTCTTCCCCTTGCCAACGAGCTTCGATTAAACCAGTATCGGCAAATTGCCGCCAACGCGGATCGGCAGTAATCACATTGGGGAGGGTGATTGTGATTACTGTTCCTAACTCTGTTAGTTCGCCTTCGTAGTTTGTCTCTGGTGCTGCCGGTTGTAAAAATGTGTCGCCGATAGGCAGTTCTACTAAGGTGTTAGCCGCCGGAGAATGTACGTGGTAGCGGTTTTGCAACTCCTCTAAGCTAGTCAAGTCTGCTAAATAAGCAGGAGAACCGTGGACAAAAATGACATGCTGGGGTCGCAAATTATGAATTAGCTGCGTAGTACCAGGGCCATCACTATGTTGAGCTAAGAGATAGGTTTCGACAGTGGTAGGCGCTAAATATTCTTTATTAACTTTTATATCAATTTTTTCTGGTAGAAGAATCAGCCAGGGGCCTGTATCTAGTTGGCAGTGCTTGCCCAAATCATCTGTAGAGTCGGTAAGGACAATACAAGGTGACTTGCCCACAGTGGGACGATCTTCTGCTTTTAAACGACGCACGCGAGGGCGCACCCGTTCATCCCAAAATAAGGGTTGATGGCGGGCAAAATTCTGTACAGATGGGGGGAGGTGGGGTAGCAGTTCTAGGTAGGCATCACAACCAGTAGCGACAGCACCATCTACCCAGATATCTAAATCTCGTCCGGTAAAGTGGTGATGAGAACGTAAGAGCATTAGCATCTCTTGACCCAATCCTAAAGCAGGAGTGGGCAGAATTACAGAACAATGATCGGCGATCGCGCGATTAATTCGCTCGGCTAGTTGATTTTCTTGGTTGCGGCGGTGAGGATGACGGGATGTGCCATAACTACCTTCAATGATTAGCACATCTAAATCTAAACCCCGTAGTTCTTCTAAACGCAAACCTTCTACCAAGCGGGAGTTTGATAAGAAAAAATCTCCAGTGTACAGTAGCTTGTAGGTACGCTGCTTGGTAGTGTAGGTAAGGAGAATTGCCACTGCCCCTGGTAGATGCCCGGCGGGAAATAATTCTGCTACCAAACCATCTTGGAGTTCTACAGGCGATCGCAACGGCAAAGCATGACAAAATTTGGAAATTTCCTCAGCATCTCGATCTAACCAATTCAGTGGCAGTAACTTGCTGGTTACTTCGCTACCATAAATAGGTAACTTGGGAAAAGCTTTATGCAGTGCCAGTAAACCTCTGGCGTGATCTGGGTGGGCATGACTAATCAAAACTAAATCTGCTGGCAGGGGCGAACTAGTTCCACGTTCTGACTTAGTAAGCCCCTTAGCCAGCGATGAAATATCCTCCATACCACAATCCAATAGGATGCGGTGTGGCCCCATTTTCACCAGTAAACACACGCCCTCATCGTCATGCTGGACACTATAGGGCAAACATTCTAATTCACTACCTGCCTCCACAGCATCTACACTAGAGGATGCCGACAGATTATCCCTCATGCTCTCCTCCCCTCCAACCTCATCATAGACATATCCCAAAAGCCAAAAATTACACAAATTTTGGTTTTGTGACTTAGGGGTAAATTTTATAGTGCGCCCCTACACCCTGAGAATACAGATTTTAGATTGGGGAGGACACCTTTCCGAACCCGCACTGCTTCGGAAAGGCGGGCTAACTAAAAGCCATCAAACTAGGAGCTAAAGGAGTTTGTCTCTTGTGTATTTTCCCTTTGCAAGTTCTGAGCTATCTTAGCTAACTCACCCTACGAGAAGCCGCATCTACAGATTGATCTCAATGTGCAGAGCCATTTCCGTGATAGTTATCGGAATCATAGAATCCATTTTTCGTACCAAAAAATAGGCACGAAAGCGTGAATATAACTGTTAATCCAGCTAGAATGAGCTTTACATCCATTTGCTTCCTGCCCCTTACTCAAGACTTTCTTATATTAATTTAGTGGTTCCGCAATCAAACCTAATTACTAGAAAATCTTTACTATGCTTATGTGGATTGGGCAATAGGTAAATTTACCACAATCAGTCAGATTGTAAAACCTTTCGGTTCACCTGTCCATCTATCTGGATGTTAAGCAATGTAACAGCAGCAGCAATCCTCTACAACCCGTAAACGATAGCGTTTCTCAAGCATGACTAAATCCATACAAGCGATCGTACTACACTCGCACCCAGACAATTACTTTGCAACATAACCATTGCTACTTTTTCTCATGTAGTTGCTTCAGAAGTGTTGAACTGTCTAATAGTTTTTAATTCCTCTTTTTCTTCCTTGAGAACATGGTACAGTTCCCAGTTCTGTTGCAAATTTAACCAAAACTCTGAACTATTTCCAAAAAATTTTGATAATCGTACTGCTGTACTAGGCGTAATACCTCGTTTTTGATTTACAACCTCATTAATTCGTTGATAAGGAACGTGAATTGCATCTGCAAGTTCTCGTTGTGATATTTCCATTGGCTCTAGAAACTCTTTAAGTAATATTTCGCCGGGATGCGAGGGAGACCTATGCTTTGGAACTCTCATCTTTTGCTAACTCCTAATGGTAAGGGACTTCCAAAAAATAAAATATACAGTAGGGTGTGTTAGGCGAAAGCCGTAACGCACCGAGATATCTGGCGGTGCGTTACGCTGTCGCTAACGCACCCTACAAAATTGGATATTTTTTTAATTGGAAGTCCCTAATCTACTATTTCAACTTCTGATAGCCCTTGGGGTGTCCATGTAAAAAAAATCCGATATTGGTCATTAATCCGAACACTATACTGACCCTTGCGCTCGCCCTTTAGAGCTTCTAAATTGTTACCTGGTGGAACTTTCATATCATCTAAAAAGAACGCTGCATTGAGTTGATCTAATTTTCTCTGTGCAACTTGCCAACAGTTTATAGGACACTGTTTTCGCGCTTGCTTTGAATCCTTACCATCAAAAATGTCTTCAGTTCCCTTGTCATTAAATGATCCTATCATAATTAACACGATAACACGGTTATCATGCTAGAAAAAATTACAAGCGTTACCCACCAAGGGATAGGGTAGTTGACTTGTCGTTGATACTCTTGATAAGATCGTAACATCGACCCACGTGGCGCTAGGATTGGCTGTAGATATCGCCTATATCAGCTTAGAGCAAATCTGTGATGGAAAATAGCCGTTGCCTATCTATTTTCTGAAGCTTGATTTTTTCGGCGTAGAAAGCCTGATAATAAGATTGATAGCGCTCTGGTTCAGCTTCAGGATCGGTTTGTTGCCATAGTTCCAAAAAATGACGATAGCGTTTCTCAAGCATGACTAAATCCATGCAAGCGATCGCAGCTTGAACTACTTGCGGAGTCCGAAGTATTTCTTTCTGGTTTTTTTCATTTACATGGAATAAATGGGAAATTAACCCCATTTCGCTGCTAAATTCTAAAAAATGGTCTTGCAAGCGAGAAATTAAATCTGGTTGAGACGCAACATTTCTCGTTTCTCCATCATCGAATGATATTTCTAAAATCTGTTGCCATAAAAATCGGTGGTGCGAAAGGCTAAATTGCAAATCTCGCTCCTCTAGTTCGGCAATAATTGCTTGACGCTGTTCAGGACAATGTAAGTAAATTCGCAGTAATAAGGCTTCTGCGTGTTCTAAAAGGCTGCGTTCTGTAGGGAGTTGAGAGTGGGAAACTTTGCTACTTCCCCATGCTTTCTTCGCTGATACAGGCTTAGTGTATGTAGCCCCAACTGGAGCAATTTGAGTTAGCAGATTTTCGACTCGCAGGGGTATAAGTCTGGTATCTCCCAAGCTGAGTATTTCTGCACAGTAAGAAACGTAATAATTTCGTGTATCGCTGTTAGCGATATTTTTAAGTAATTTGACTAATTGCTGAGTTACTTGCTGAAAATCAGTAGCCTGTTTCAAATCTCGGTCTTGAATAATTTGCTGAATCTGCCAGTCTAACCAAAGTGGTGCATTCGCTAACAATTCGCCATAATCTTCTAGGGTGTGACTATGCAAATATTCATCAGCATCTTTGCCATTGGGTAAATTGAGAATCTTTAGCTGAACTTCGCCTTTGTATGCTAGTTCGGCAATTTCACCGATCGCCCGTTCGGTGGCATTGGTTCCGGCTTTATCAGCATCAAAGTTGAGTACTAATTGTTTCGATTCGGTGTAGCGTAATATTAATCGGACTTGTTCTAAACTTAAAGCTGTACCGAGAGAGGCGACGGCGTTATTAATACCAGCAGCGTGGAGAGCGATCGCATCAAAATATCCCTCTACCACCACCGCTCCATCGAGTTGGGAAATTCCACCCTTGGCTCGATCCAGGGCAAATAATGTTTTACCTTTACTAAAAAGTTCCGTTTCTGGTGAATTCAGATATTTAGGCTGTTCATCAGTCAGAGTTCTTCCACCAAAGGCAATGACACGCCCTTGAACATCACGAATGGGAATCATTAAGCGATCGCGGAACACATCATAATAACCGCCTCCTTCCTTGCGTGGCTTAATTAATCCCGCTTTTTCCAGTATCTGCGCTGGGTAATGTTTATCTTGTACAAGATAACGATAGAGAGTTTCCCAACCTGCGGGGGCATAACCTAAGCCAAACTGCTGTATAGTTTCTTCTTTGAGTTGGCGGTTAGATTGCAAATATTGAAATGCCTTTTGCCCTTGGGATTGTCTTAGGGCATGTTGATAAAATTGGGCGGACGTTGCCAAAACTTCATATAATTGTTCAAGCAAAGATAGCTGACGCTGTAATTCTTGGCGTTGTTCGGGTTCTAGGGTTTGCACAGGTACTTGGTAACGCCGTGCTAAATCCAACACCACATCAATAAAAGAACGCTTTCCCAACTCCATGACAAACTTAATCGCATTTCCCGCAGCTTGACAGCCGAAGCAATAGTACATTTGCTTGGTCTGACTGACGGTGAAGCTAGGAGATTTTTCATCGTGGAAAGGGCATAAACCGACAAAATCCTTTCCACGTTTGCGTAAAACTACGTATTCCGAGACGACATCTACAATATCAGCCCGTAGTTTAACTTCCTCAATTGTGTCTGGGTGCAAGCGGGGGATTTGCATATTTTAGTCATTAGTCATTGGTCATTAGTCATTGGTCATTGGGCATTAACTTTGAAAAAAGGACAAAGGACAAATGACTTCTGATAGCTATTATATTCTTGTTGCTAGACCAAGAATGATCTATACAATTGCTTACATTTAATTTTATCAGAGGAAATACTTAAGATGGGGCGTATTTTTATATCAGCGGCTCATGGAGGCAAAGAAGCTGGAGGGATCGATCCAGGTGCGATCGCAGGTGGTACAACTGAAGCTAAAGAAATGATTCTGCTGCGGGATTTAATTGTCACGGAACTGAGGGCGCGGAATTTGGAAATTTTGGCGGTTCCCGATGACTTGAGTGCCGCCCAAACCATCGCCTGGATCAATTCTCGCGGTCGCCGGGGTGATGTCGCCCTAGAAATTCAATCTGATGCAGCTAACAGCCCTTCTGTGCGTGGGGCTAGCGTCTTTTATATTGTTAATAATAGCGATCGCAAAAGTAATGCTGAACAGTTACTAATGGGTTTGTTGCGCCGCGTACCCCAATTACCGAATCGGGGAGTCAAGCCAGATACAGATAGCGGATTAGGTAGTTTAGCATTTTGTCGCCAGACAACGCTTCCAGCTTTGGCGATGCAAGTGGCGTTTCTCAGCAATCCAGAGGATCGGGCTTTGCTGCAAACTCGTCGCCGCGATTTCGCTTTAGGAATTGCTGATGGATTGGTAACTTGGAGTCGTGCGATTGACCCTACTCCTGGAACTCCGGCAGAACCAAATTATCCGCCAATTAATATCAATATTAATGGGCAAAATTACTCAGAGCAAGGAGTTTTAGTTAATGGTAATGCTTACATTCCCATTGATTTAGTAGACGTTCTACGGATTGATCTTTCAAAAGCAGCTAATGTCAATCGGATTACTTATCACAAAGTAGTTTATGTCAAAGCCATCGAACTGCGAGATTTTAATGTTGCAGTCAATTGGGATGCTGCAACTCGTACTGTTAGCTTGCGCTCGAATTTGATGGTTTGCTCTGGGCAATTTTCGCGCGTGATGTCAAACGGTAATACTTCAGAAGTCCAGTTACAATTATTTCTGAGAAACAATAATCAAAATGCTTTGGCAAAATTTCCTGACATTCCAAAACTTTATCGAGAAGAAGCAGGGATAGAAGGAGTGAACTATGATATTGCCTTTTGTCAAATGTGTGTAGAAACTGGATTTTTACAGTTTGGTGGTGATATTAAACCTGAGCAAAATAACTTTGCAGGCTTAGGTGCGATCGGTGGTGGTTCAGAGGCTGCATCTTTTGTAAGTGCCAGAATTGGAGTCAGGGCACACATCCAACATTTGAAAGCTTACGCTAGTTTAGAACCTTTGGTACAAGAAGTAGTAGATCCAAGATTTCGTTTTGTCACACGTGGAATTGCACCATTAATCGATCAGCTATCAGGGCGCTGGTCAGCAGATTTGGATTATGGTACGAAGATTTCCGCAATGATCAAACGATTATATGAATCAGCAGGACTTCTTTGAGTCTTGAGTAACTAAACTTGCATTAATTACTTGCTTCCCTTTCTGACTTTGCGCCTTTTGTGGTTCGTTTCAATGGTGAATATCTATTGCAGGCTTACCAAATAGAAAAGAAGCAAACTTCCTGAGTATAAAGCAGTATTTAGCTGGCCATGCAATATTTATAACGCTCATTTACGGTAACCGCTCAATAATCCGGGGTAAATCCCTCAGTGACAAGCCTCAAATGGCGTAAAATCGTTCCCAATATGGTAGTCCGCCCCGATTTATTGAGCGGATACCATTTACGTTTAAATCTATGCTAAATGATAGGCTGTGATTAGCGCAGAGAATTCACTACGAATTAATGAAATGGTGTACCTAGTTCAGCTTTGCGTAAAAATGAATCACTCCAAAGGTAGAAAGAGAGGATACACGACGGTCAAGATTTTTCTAATTCTGTTTCCTCGGTTTGTGCTAGAGCGAGAATCTCACTCCTTAGCTCCTTAGCTTCCGTGCGGAATTTTTCTTCTAGTTTTTTGCTTTCATCTAGTCGCGCCTGTAACCGATCTTGATGGGCATGAACGTACTGATAAGCTGTTGCGTATTTAATTTGTATATGCGATGCGGGCAAGATGCCCGCACTACAATAATTTTACGTTTTCGTACTATACAATTTAGCTGCACATCAGCTTAATGGGTATCCTCTAACCGATCAAGGCGCTGGAGGATTTTTCCAACAGCCAGCACGAGCGCTGGATTGAAGGGGATGAAGCGCCCCCGCCCGTCAACTCCATTGAGGACGTTGACCCCAGATTACGCACTCCAGAACTGGAGCAAGCTTTCAAGATGAGGAGGGTTGAGAGTGCGAGATTATGCAATTTTGGAGCCAACAGGAAACCACTATTCAAGATTGTGGGCATCCATCCTTAAAAAGCTAGAAATCAAAATTCTGTGGGTTGGACATCCCGTATGCTTACCCTTTTCATTCGGGGGTTACGTGGTTAACAATGGGTTGAATGTTTTTTAAATGATTCAATCTTATGGCTAGAACTCCAAATGAATATTCCGTCTACCTTTTACTGGAAAGCGGCCACCGGGAAGAAGTACGTTTTCCTACTATTCAAGAGTTTCAGAAGTGGTATAGCGGCGAACTTGTGCCAAAATCTGCTTCTAATGACTTTATTAGCGTGCCGATCAAAAATATTCAAGGGGAATATATGGTAATACGCCCTTCTCGGATTGTAGCAATCCGGGTAGAACCCGTTTTTAGTTCCAGTGTTGAAAGATTCAACTAAATGATGAGAAAAACCCTTGCTTTCCTTTCCTTGAGTCTGGGAATCGCCCTTCTAAATCCTCTCTGGTCGGCTGTTGCTCAGGTTCCTAACTTACTACCGTTGCCAATACCGACTACTCCCGATCTCTCACCTATACCAATACCAATCACTCCTGAGATAACGCCGCCGCTAAAACCAATCGCCATTGGAAGCGATTGTATGCTCCGGCAGACTTGCTTGGGTTGGGACGATCAAATTTGGGGTAGAACAGGTGCTTCGCTTACCGGAGGCGATCGCAAAGCGCTATTGGCTTCCATTGATAACAGTCTGCTCTACCTAACAAAAGGTGACGCGATCGCAGCATATCAAAATTATCCAGTCAAGGAAATTACCCTCGATCGCGTCCGGAGGAGTTTGTTACGTTTCCGCCAACTGGTTGTCAGTTCTAAGTCAGCAGACCAATTACAAGCCGCCGTCCGTCGAGAGTTTGTCTTTTACCAGTCTGTAGGCAACGATGGCAAGGGTACTGTTAAATTCACTGCTTATTACGAACCTGTTTACACCGCCAGCCGTGTCAGGACTGCAATATATAAGTATCCCCTTTATCGGCTACCACCTGATTTCAGCCAATGGCCTAAACCACATCCAAAACGAGTTGATTTGGAAGGGAAGGATGGTTTAAAAGGGAATAAGAGCAAGTTACACGGTTTAGAACTGCTTTGGTTCCGCGATCGCTTAGACGCATACATGGTACATATCCAAGGTTCTGCCCAAATTAAATTAACTAATGGCAAAACAACATCAATTGGCTATGCAGGTGGAACTGATTACCCTTGGACTAGTATCGGCAAAGAACTAGCCAAAGATGGCAAAATGCCACTCAATGGATTGACACTGCCACGGATGATTGCTTATTTCCGGCAAAAACCCCACGAGTTGAGTAATTATCTGCCGCGCTGGGAACGATTTATTTTCTTCCAAGAAACTGGCGGAGCTGGTGCTACAGGCAGTATTCATGTGCCAGTGACAGCAGAACGTTCTATTGCTACAGATAAGTCTCTCATGCCTCCAGGAGCGCTGGCACTGATTTACAACTCATTTCCCTATGCTGCTCCCCGTGGCAAACTAGAGAATCGTACTGTCAGCCGCTTTGTGCTTGACCAAGATACAGGAAGCGCCATCAAAGGCCCGGGCCGGGTGGATTATTTCATGGGGTCTGGTAAACTAGCAGGCGATCGTGCTGGCATCACAGGCGGTAATGGTTCACTATATTATTTGCTGCTCAAAGATTAGACATTGGGCATTGAAAAGAGGCAGAGGGGCAGGGGGCAGGGTAAAAATTACCTCTTTCCCTTCTGCTCCACTAAACTTTTCTCAGTCCCCAGTCCCCAGTCCCCAATCCCACCTAATACGGCGGATAAGCAAAATCATCTTCATCGGCATAAACGTAAGAGTTAGAAACTCCTGCCATTGCCAATTTAGGCGTTTCTGATTTTACAGGTTCCTTCCCAAAATCTTTGTATTCTTCAAAAGTCTTACAAATCATTGCAGACTCAAGAGAATCCGAAGCAATTAAATATTGGGTTAAAGTCCCTACCGTGGGATGTTTGTAGTCTACAGTTGAAGCGACTAGAACAGTATTTGGTTCAATACCTCTTTCTTCACACTCAATTATCGGGCAAAAAATACCGTGAGCATGGAATAAAGGCCCTTTTGGTGTTAAAGGTTGCTTCCGGTAGATAGCATAAGCTTTTTCTAGTTCAGCAACGAATCCACTAACTACTTTACCTTGTTGATATTCGCAGTAGGTTTTGCTGAAACTTGCTCCAGCAGCACCATTAAGAGTTAGTTGTAATGGTGATTCATGTAAAAACTTTTTATTTTCACCCACTATAAAAATTAGATAGCGAGTAAAGGTTTTAAATTTAAGTTTATCTGCTAAAAAAGCATCATAATTTTCTTTGAGCGTACCCAGCTTTAGACCACTTTCTCGGTCTTTGACAGACAATGGCCCCCGACGCACTAAAACCAAGTTTGGAGTGTTGCTAATAAAGACTGTTTCGACTCCAGAGCTAAATTCATGCTCTACCTGCTGCCAATTATCATCTGGCACAAAGCCAACAGCATTAGCATTATCTAATTTAATCGCCAAACCGTGGGATTGCATACCATCTGTGCCATACCGAGGATTTATCATCTGACACCAAGGGATGACTTGAGAAGGCGGTGCATTAAATTTCTCGTCTTCAAAGTCGAAATTAGCAGATGCTTTCATCGTTTTAGGCTATCAAAGTGTTTTATTGAACAAGTTTATCGGCAGAACGCTGAATCCTGAAGACCCAGAAGAAAAGCGTTGGTACGAGCATCACCCGTCCCTTGCCTGTTGCCCTCAAAATAAGGGCAAACGTGCTGTCAAACTGGCATAGTAGTTTTTCCAGAGTAAGGCAGAATCAATCTATGTTGCAATCCCTGTTTCGTTTTGTAACAACAGATCGTTGTCAAAATAGTGCTGGTCACTTAGCATTGATTGCTCAGTATTGTTTCGGTGAACTTAAACCAGCAAGAGTCTTTAAATCAGGTACTTCTAAGTCAGGTTGACTTAATGTTGATTCTGTGATTTAAGATCCTTTTTTCTCTGCTCGACGGTTTACCCAGACTGTTGATAGTCCCAGAGATTTGGCTGTCACAATATCATGATATACACTAGCAGCAACGTGTAAGGGATTTCCAAGTAAAAAAATATTCCGTCGCAGAGGGACAAGGGGGACAAGGAAGACAAGAGAGACAAGGAAGAAAGAAGTCTAGTTGAGTAGACAAATTGAATAATTTATTTTTTGGAGTTCCCTAATATCTGCTCTAGCGGCAAATCAATTCTCTCAATAGCCAGTCTAAAGTTATTTTTGCTTCTTGTGTTCAGCATAGCTACTTGTTGCTTTCTTTAAACGAGAAATATTTACACTGACCTACTTCGGGTGTGGGATAATATTAGCCCACAGAGGAAATTCTTTGTATGGATGCTAAATTTCAGGATATAAAAACAAATACTAGTAAAAAATTAAACACAACCGAACAGCAATCTCATAGCCAGCCATCCAGACCTTTTTTGGTAGCAGAGGCAGTGGTTAAAATCCTACAAGATATGGGAGTTCAGTATGCCTTTGGGGTTTCGGGAGGTGCGATCGCGCCAGTGTGGGCTGCATTACACCAAAGTTCTATGCAGGTGCTGCACTTTCGTCATGAGGCTGGAGCAGCATTTGCAGCAATTGAGGCTTACTTTGCTAGCGATCGCCCAGTTGTGGTATTCACTACTACAGGCCCAGGGATCACCAATGCTTTGACAGGATTGTTAGCTGCCCGTTGGGAGGGAGCTAAGGTAATTTTCGTATCAGCTTCGACCTCTTCACCACAGCGTGGTCGGTGGGCTTGTCAAGAAACTAGTACCTACACCATGCCTAGCGCAGGTATTTTTACTTCGGGGACAATATTCCATTATGCGACAACCCTCGAATCCAGCGATGAACTTCCAGAGGTTACTCGCAGGATTGCTCTTGGTCTAGGACAACCAGGAGGATTTGTAGCTCATATCAGCATTCCGGCAAACATCCAGACAAGTTCAGTAAAAACATCTTTGCCACGAGTAACTCTGTCTCAGGCTGCGGCAACAGCAAGTGATGAGACAATAGCCGAATGCGTTCGCTTACTCTCTGAGGGGCCGTTTGCAATCTGGGTGGGCTTCGGGGCACGGGGTGCTGCAAAAGAGATTCGCCAGCTTGCTGAGAGAACAGGGGCTGCCGTAATGTGTTCGCCACGGGCCAAAGGTATTTTTCCTGAAGATCATCCTCAATTTGTAGGTGTTACAGGCTTCGGTGGGCATGATTCTGTTTTCAGGTACATGAGGGAGCAATGTCCAAGGCACATCCTGGTATTAGGAACACGTCTTGGCGAATTTACCTCCTTTTGGAATCCTGCGATGATTCCCAGGCAAGGCTTTTTGCATGTTGACATCGACCCGGAAATACCGGGAACTGCATATCCATCTACTGAGACTTTCGCCATCCAGTCTGACGTGAGAATCTTCCTGAAGAGCCTGCTGAAGAACTTAAGAGAAAATACTGGCCGCTCACAAACAATAGTGCTGCCTCAATTCAAACGCGATGTCATCAAGCCAGGCGCGGTTGGTCTAGTGCGACCAGAACTGCTCATGGATGTGATTCAACAAGTGATTGTTGATAGAAGCGATGCAGTGGTAATGGCAGAGTCAGGTAACTCTTTTGCTTGGGTAATTCATCTGCTACGATTTACCACAGCAAATCGTTACCGGATCAGCAACGGATTTGGTTCTATGGGGCATTTTGTCACAGGTGTAGTAGGTGCTGCTTTGGCACGGAATGGCAAGGCTGTTGCCATTGTCGGAGATGGTGCCATGCTGATGAACAGCGAGGTAAACACGGCTGTAAAATATCAAGTTCCTGCCGTCTGGATTGTACTCAACGATGGGCACTATAACATCTGCGAACAGGGAATAGCATATCTAGGATTCAATAATGTAGATGCAACGATTCCACAAGCAGATTTCGTCAAGATTGCTCAGGGGATGGGAGCAGAAGGTATTCGGGTTGAAAGGGAAGCTGACGTTCAAGTAGCACTAGAAAAAGCGATCGCGGCGAACGGCCCATTTGTAGTTGATGTAATCATAGATCCCACCCAAATAGCACCCACTCAAAGTCGTAATCTAAGCCTGATTTTACAGGGCGCTACCAACTATTAAGATAAGATAAGAGAGAATTTTTTATATGGTGCATTTCCCAGTAGGTATTCGCTCAGTTGCACTAAGTTTTCCAACTATTAGACGTACCAATAACTATTACATAGAAAAGTACCCTGAGCTAATAGCTCAGACTGAACAAAAAGGGCTGGCAAGGCTGTTTTCGCTGACTGGAACCACTCCGAATAACGAGTTTGATATGGAGATGTTGCCCTATCTCTCAGATCCCTTTCGAGGTACTGTTGAGCGCTGGCTGCTTGGTCATGAGGAGTCTTCGTTAACCTTGGAGTATCGCGCGGCAACAGATGCCTTGAATGCAGCTAAACTTTCTGTTAATGATATTGATTTGATGATTGTGGCCTCAGTTTGGCCTGAACAAATTGGATTTGGCAATGCCGCCTTTCTTGCCCGTAAACTCGGTCTTGTGGGTGCTGCATGGAATCTTGATGCAACCTGTGGGAGTACACCAGTTGTACTTCAAACTGCCTCTGCTTTGGTACGAGCGGGAGAGTATCGCAATGTACTCGTAGTTATTTCGTGTTCGTACTCTCGCGTTTGTGACGAGCAAGATACTGTATCTTGGTTTCTTGGTGATGGTGCTGGAGCCTTTGTAGTCAGTTCACTCGAAGGAAATCAGGGTATCTTGGGCACTAAGACAGTTCATACAGGTGCGCTGTGTGAAGTGGTATCTACTGATCTGACAAAGGATGAACAAGGAAATTCACGACTTCGCATACAGACTGGTAAGGATGCAAAGGCTCTACGCGAAACGGCTGCGGAGTTTCTTTCTATATGTTGCGAGGGTGCGATCGCATCTGCTGGTGTAACGTTAGAGCAAATAGACTTTTTTCTTTTCAATACCCCTACTGCTTGGATGACACGCTTCTGCACGCGGCTACTAGGTATTAACCCAGAGCGCACGATCGATCTCTACCCTCTATATGCAAATATAGGGCCAGTACTGACTGTGGCAAATCTCTACCATGCTGCACATTTGGGTAAGATTCACGAAAATGACTTAGTTCTCATTTATGCTTCCGGTGCAGCAGGTGTTGCTTCTGCAAGTGTAATGCGTTGGGGTAATGTGGTGCTAGCCCCTCACCCTCTTGAAAGCTCTAAATTAGCCGAAAAATCTCTCTAAAAAGGAGCGGAATTTCTTACTGGCATCTTTATAAATAAAGGAGTTAAGCGTGCAAAGACGAATTATAACAACAGGATTTTTGCTGTTATCTTTGATATTTCCACTCAAAGTATTAGCAAAGGATTATGACAACATTTACGTCTTTGGAGACAGTTTGTCTGATACCGGGAATGTATTTAATGCCACTAATGGAATTATCCCCCCAAGTCCAACCTACTATAATGGGCATTTCTCTAATGGCCCAATTTGGGTTGATTATCTTGCCTCCGATCTAGGATTAACATTAAACCTGAAAAATAACTTTGCTTTTGGTGGTGCGACTACAGGAACTGAGAATATTGGTTTGGCTACTTTACCAGGATTGCAGCAACAGATAAATAACTTTGTAGCAGGAAATGAAACTGCCGATCCAAATGCTCTATATATTATTTGGGCTGGTACTAATGACTACTTAAGTTACTTTTTCGATGGTGAGCCAAATCCTAGCAATACAGTGGCAAATTTATCAACAGCGTTGACATCACTTGTTGCTGATGGTGCTAAAGATATCATGGTCGTCAACTTACCAGATTTGGGAAAATCGCCTTTTGCAAATTTCACTAGTCAACGTTCCAACTTATTCAGCACATTTAGCAGCGAACATAACTCTAGCTTGAATACAGAACTCCAAGTTTTGAGCCAACAATTAAGTCCTGATATTAACATTATAGAACTGAATGTTAATTCCCTATTCGATCGGATCGTTGCCGCTCCAGAGGAATTCGGTTTTACAAACGTTACTAACTCTTGCCTTAGCGAAGACTTATCAGTAGTGCCTATAGATATTCCCACACAACAGGTTTCCTGTAACCCTAAAGAATTTTTGTTTTGGGACGGAGTACATCCTACAACTACTGCTCATAAGCTAATTGGAGAATTAGCATTCTCAGCACTTCAGCCAGTACCAGTACCCGAAGCATCTGCTGGATTAGGAATGCTAACATATACCATTTTAGGTGCAGTTTCGCTATTGAAACGCAAAATAACTAATTGAATTAGCACTTGTTCCCAAGCTGGCTTAACTTTGTATTATGACTCTAATATTAAGTCCCCTTTAATACTCAACTGCTCCTAGAGCTTTTAAAGTATCTTTCTGAGACTCAGTTAAGCCACTTATGCTAGTGATATTCATTCCCTCATAAGGATTTTTACTTTTCAAAGTTTTTAAACATTCACCTGTTTGTACATCCCAAATCTTAATTGTCTCATCTTCACTACAACTGACCACAGTCTGACCATCAGAACTAAAGGTAACTGACCAAACCCATCTAGTATGTCCTAATAGAGTTCTTAAACAGCTACCTGTGCTAACATCCCAAAGCTTAACTGTTTGGTCTCCACTGCCACTCGCCAGTATGCGACCATCAGAACTGAAAGCAACTGAATATATAGTATTTGTATGGCCCTGCAAAGTTCTAAGACACTGACCAGTAGTGACATCCCAGATTTTAATCGTTTTGTCTCCGCTACCGCTAGCTAGCATACCACCATCTGAACTGAAACCAACTGCCCAAACCCATTCGGTATGAGCTTGTAAAGTATAAAGGCATTTGCTAATGCGAATATCCCAGAGTTTCACTGTTCCGTCATGACTACCACTAGCTAATACATGACTGTCAGAACTGAAAGTGACTGACCATGTTCTACCACTATGTTCTTGTAAAATATTAAGGCATTGACCAGTGGTGACACTCCATATTCTTATTGTTTGGTCATCGCTACCACTTGCCAAAAAATGGCTGTCAGCACTAAAAGTAACTGATGTAACTCGATTACTATGTCCTTTCAATATTTTAAGACATTTACTATTATTTATATCCCATAACCTTAATGTTTGGTCTTCGCTACCACTAGCAATCAAGTGAGAATCAGGGCTAAAAACAACTGATGTAACTCTCCTATCATGTCCCCGGAAAATTTTGAGACACTTACCAGTAATAGCATCCCACACTGTCACTGTTTGGTCATTACTACCACTAGCAAGGAAATTATCGTTTGGGCTAACAGCAACTGACCATATCCCATTGTTGTAACCCTGGAAGGTCTTAATGCATCGACCAGTACTGATATTCCATAACTTTACCGTTTGGTCATCACTGCTACTAGCACAGATATTTTGATTTATACATATTGCTAACGACCATACCCTACTTTTATGTCCTTGTAGAGTTTTAAGGCATTGGCCACTCACGAAATCCCATACCTTAACTGTTTGGTCTTCACCGCAACTAACAAGAGTGCTACCATCGACGCTAAAGGTAACTGAATGTACCAAGTCTGTATGCCCCTGCAAAGTTTTAATACATTTACCAGTATTTGTGTCCCAAAGTTTAACTGTTTGGTCATGGCTAGCGCTAGCTAGTGTATTACCGTCAGGGCTGAAAGTGACTGAGTATACCCACTGAGTATGACCCTCTAAAGTGTGAATACATGAATTGCTGTTAATATCCCACAGCCTTACCTTATAGTCATCATTTCCACTTGCCAACACATCACCTTTTGGACTAAAGGCAACAGACCATACACTACAACCATTTTCCTGTAACGTTTTCAAACATTTGCCTATACTGATATTCCATAGCTTCACGGTTTGGTCATCACTGCCACTAGCAAGAACCTGATTATCAGGACTAAAAGTGACTGAACGAACCCCACCACTATGACCCTCCAAAGTTTTTAAACACTGACCAGTACTGGTATCCCACAGCTTTATTGTTTGGTCATTACTTCCACTGGCAAGAACCTGACCGTCGGGACTAAAACTAACTGACCAAACCCAACCAGTATGCCCCTTACAAGTCATAAGTTGCTGACTATTAGCAACTTCGTACAAGCGAATTTCTCCATTGGTATCACCAGTAGCTAAAAGTTTACCATTCGGACTAAAAGCTACCGAAAAAATACCACCAAAGGTTTCAATAAAAACACACTTAGCTAGATGGGCGTGAGCAAAATTTGCATTGTGCAACTTTACATTCTGCAAGTCAGCTTGCCAAATACTTAGATAAGAAAAATCATAACTGCTGAGATCGGTTTCTAAATGACAAAGCAAGTTAAAGATATTTCCTGCCGTATAACTTTGTTCTAGAGGCGATATCTCTCGTAGCGTTGCTAAAATTTGAGCTAAGTGATTTTCTAAGTTTTTTTTACTTCTAAAAGCAGTAAGCAGCCCATCTATAACTGGTTTGACGATCAAGCGAATTTGAGTATCCCTAACATATTCTTTTGCTGTCGCTTTTGTTAGAGCTTTACTCCTAAATAAATAAATATTCTGAGTAAGAATCTCTTCACATACATGTTCTATCAAGTGACTAGTCACATACTCCATAACTACAGGCTGGAGTGTGAAGAATGCTCCAGTTTTTCCAATCAGTGTAGGTGTAGCTTTCTCGATTAGCGATCGCCTCCCCAGCGATTCTATCGCCTCTAGTAATTTTGATTGTGCAACTGGTGATATAATATCATCTCGCAATTCTGAGAGTGTAACCGACTCACGATTAATCGCTAGCCAGTACATAATATCCTTTTCTAAATCTGACAAGCGCTGAAACTGCTGCTCTAAAACATCACGAATGTCGCCAAAAACAGCCGTGTCTTGTTGTAAAAATTCAGTGACATTACCACCAAAAATATCTTGAATGGTTGTAGCAACTATCTTTAGGGCCAGTGGATTACCTGCATAGCGCTCAATCATTACTTTCCATTCATCCTCTACCGCAGATAGCCCTTTGAGTTTTAAGATTTCTTGCCCTTCTGCTACCTTCAAACCACTTAATGGTAGTGAGCGAACAGGGATTGCTTGTCCTTCAAGTAATGCTACTTCTTTCGGTTTTTCACGACTAGTCAGTATTAAGCAGCTTTGGTGAGTTGCTTCTCCTATCCGTCTTAAAAGTTCACCATATTCTTCATGTCCTTCTCGATAAAGTCCAGCGCGGCTACCGCTGCGGAGAATTGACTCTGCATTATCAAGGATCACCAAACAGCGATGATTTTGCAAATAATAGAGAAGCCGCGAGACTCTATCGCTAAAGCTTTCTGGTAAATTGCTTTCTGTTTCCTGTTCGTCAGATAGAAATTGGATCAGGTTACTGAGAATAATTGTAACAGGTGGGGCTTCTCGTAGCGATCGCCAGATCACATACTCAAAGTTGTCCTGAATCTGTTGAGCAAGCTTTACAGACAGCGCCGTTTTCCCAATCCCTCCTATTCCTAATAGGGCAACCAATCGGCAGTGTTCGTTAAGAATCCATTGCTCTAACGTAGTAAGTTCTTCAATACGTCCATAAAAAACTGAGTTAAAGATAGCTTCTCCCCAATCTAGACGATTATTTGAGCTTGAATAGTCACTTTTATCTATTTTTAAGTGAAAAACTGAAAAAAGCTTTTCAATAGTCTGTTTATCAACGCCTCCTTCCCGATTCAATACTTTCGAGATGGTAGCGGAATATAACCCAGAGCGGGCGCTCATTTCTTCAAGAGTATACCTGTTTCCAAAATTTTCTTTTGCCTCTGACTGATGCTTTGCTTGCTTAATTTTCTGCAACCCTTTGCTAGTAAGTGCAACGCCACGCTTGCGTCTCCAATTCTGTAAAGTCATGTATTAACTCACTATTGGTGTAACCACCTTTAACTAAAAGGAATTATCTACTAGGTTGCTGTAGATATGAGGTGATAGCCATAACAAACGAATAATCTCATATTGCAGAAGATTTAAAACACATATATTACCAAAATATTCACTGATAAAAACCACCTTTGACAATCCAATCGTCTCAGGAATTAAATATCGCTTGCTCAACAGACAATCTGGTTTGTGGGGCATTGCTGACATAAGCTCTTTAGCCAAAAGCTTCTAGCATCACACATAATGGCAGATTCCATGTGGTACCAAGTATTTAATACCTTAGCTTCTCAGTAATATATTTTGGTGTAAAGCTTAAGTTCAATCTCAAAATCTCGATTTTCACTGGTAAAGATAGTTCAGAATTGGCAATCTTGATAAAGAAAGTTTGTATATATCTAGACTATCAATCAATGAATAAAACTGCTGCACTTAAATCTCCCCGCTTGGCAACCTCTACTAAAAAAAGGGCGCTTAAGCGAATTACCTTAAACTTGACATCAGATGAAGCCCAGAACCTTGAGAAGTATTGCGAACAGACAGGCAGTCCAGCAATAGATGTGATTCGGAAACTCATTCAAGCTTTACCTTGACCCGGATTTCTCACGCCAAGTCTGAAAAGCCCTAGTTAAAGTAGAAGATGTTGCAAATTTTGACAAGGGTTTTCAACTTTACTCTGTCGAACTCACATTACTATTAACGCTCTTCTTTTTCTCTGAAAAAATCAAACATTTATAGATTGATTTGAACAAAGTGAAACCCAACAAAATCAAGGATTCTTGGTGTTGGGTTTCGTTGTTCAAAAGTCACTTAGTTGTCAACTAGTTTTACTCATCTCAAGAACCAAAATTACGTTGGCAGAATACCTCTTTATATCGTTATAATTAGATTCATAATTGAAACTCAATTGCAATAAGTTTCAACTTAATAACGTGTAGAAAAGCCTTAACCTAAATTTGTACTAAGTTTAACTCAACCTTTGCTTACGCTGTATGCCTTAGTAAGAAGATTGTGTAGTAACTATAGTAACATACTGTATTCCTATCGGGCTTTAGATGTATTGCTACCATTAACCCAAAGCTACAAGTCAAATTGGAGGTTCTTACGAGTTGCTATTTACTCCATTAAGGCTCGGAAATTTATGAGATTGCAACCGTCCAATTACGTATACTCTGAGCCGAATGGCACTAAGTTAAGCTGAAGGGTATGCAGCGTAAGGATTGCAGAGGAGTAGAGGAGCAGGGGGGCAGGGGCGCAGAGGGGAATTTCTAAATATCCGAACGCAATGCTTAAAACTTCTTCTTTCTCCCCTGCGCCTCCGCTCCTCTGCACCCCTGCTGCCTCAACGATTTTCCCTTATCAAGCGTGCCATTCTACTCTGAGACCAATTCACTGGAGCGTAGACCCATGAGACGCACAGATGCTGTTTGCATAGCTTAAAACCAGGTGTCTACGTCAACAGCATGATATCTGCATATTTTCTGTGGAGTTTTCTTAACTATTCTTGAGGAGTACAAATGCTTGAGGCTATCGCTGTTGCTTGGTTATTACTGTTTTTTGGCGATTTTCTATCTACATTCCTTTATCACGTACCTGAGCACGTTTTTGGTAGCCTTCATTTAAAAACGCACCACTCCTGGAAAAAAGACTTCCGCCACTACGCTATTTTGACTTTTAATCCCCAGGTTCTTTTAGATGGTATCTTGGGAGCTTTTCCTTATTTACTCATAGCAGTAGTTTTGTGGTCTTTCTCTCCCATTGGTGTTATCTCTGGATTACTGTTTGGTCAGTTTCATGTCTGGTGGAGACACATAAGTGTACTGGGTTGGCAAACTTCAAAGCCTGTAAATATTTTATGCCAAATTTTATTTATTACTACTCCTGAGAGACACTGGTTACATCATCACAAAACTAATTTAGGTTTCGGTGATATTTTCACCTTCTTTGAACAACCTGCACAAATGTGGTTACGCTGGCTTCGGCTACTCAGACTTCGTTTTCGTTACTCTCGAATTTAACTGAAGCTACTGCTTACCTAAATACTTTTAAAAAGTAAGAAAAGAAGCTGCGATCGCAGCTTCTTTTCGTACGCTATTGATATTTTGCCAGAGAGGAGATTATTCTAGTCTCAGAAATGCGCTAGTAACAAGAAACATCAATTGTCCATAGATTTAAATCTATGCATTTATCGAATTATTAAAGCTTTATTTATAGTGTTTTTAGGGCGTGTCCTCAAATAATAAGCGAGTAAACGAGCAGAAGGAACCTATGTAAGGAGTTTCAAGGTATCTGCTACCGCTCAACTTTGCTGTTATATCATCAACGTTTTTGGGAAAACTAGTCTTAATTAGTAAATTATTATATCCCTAGATTTTTATGACAATTCCTCTCTTTTCCAAAGATGCTCGGCGTAGCTTGTTTATCCGTTCGCGGAGCGTCCCGCAGGGAAGGGGCGAAGAAGGCAGGAGGGAGCAAATGAGTAGGGGATTTGACCCCTACTCATTTGAAGCCACTGTTGCATTAGCTTTCCGTAGGGTACGAGAACTCAGTGGCTGTCTTAAACCCTTACTGCTTCTGCCTCGTGGCTTCATCGATCAAATTAATAACTCAGTTAGCTTGAATGCGGTCAATTTGCAACCTACTGCTTATGAGGTGTTTTATGCCCGCAGTTAGCCTCAGAAAGATGCTCAATAAAAAAGAGTTGCCATCTCTCCTTAATAACTTAGTTCACCAGTTCAACATTGCGGTTGATGTTGAACTGATAGACGGCACGAAACTAATTAGCATTGGGGAGCGAACTCAGGAAAATCGATATCCAGTCGAGGTTTCAGGAGAAATAATCGGTTGGGTTGTTGGCGAAGAACAGGCAATTCTACTTGCGACTTTGCTCTCATTTCTGGCAAAGCAGGAAGCTGAGAAGAAAGTACTTGCTAAAGAATTGCTAGAGCGATATCAGGAAATTGATTTGTTTGACGATATCTCGACTCAACTCACAACAAGTTTAGATACGCGACAGATTGCCCAACTCGTGCTGCAAGAATTGAGTCAATTAATTGAATCATCTGCGGGGATGATTCTGCTTTTGAGTCCAGATGCAACTGCGTTTGAAATCATCGCCGAATTTGGAGTGTTTTTTGACAATAGTCAGCCGGAACCGGGCAAGGGAATTATTGGCAACATTGTGCAATCCAACCGGGCAGAACTCGTCAATGATGTGCAAGCCGATCCTCGATTAGAAGGGCAAAAAAATGTTAGTGCCATGATTTGTGTACCTTTAAGAGCCAAAGAGCGGGTACTGGGAGCGATCGCCATTGGAACCTCCAAAACTGACTCATACAAGGCTGAACACCTGAAACTTGTGAGTATCTTTGCCTCTCAAACAGCGATCGCCATTGATAAAGCTTTGCTTTACGAGCAAAGCACTCAAGCAGCCGTCCAGGCAAAAGCCCAGACACAGAAGCTTCAGCAAGCTCTCCACGAGTTGCAATTAGCCCAAACTCAGTTAATCCAAAGCGAAAAAATGTCCAGTTTAGGGCAACTCATTGCCGGGGTTGCCCACGAAATCAACAACCCAGTTAACTTTATTTGCGGCAATTTAAGGTATGTTGCCGAATATGCTCAAGACTTGTTGCACCTATTGGAAAAGTATCAGAAATTCCTACCTGTTGCTCCTCCAGGGTTGGAATCAGAGTTAGACAATATAGACCTGGAATTTATCATCCAGGATCTCCCCAAACTGCTAGATTCGATGAAAGTGGGCACCGATCGCATCTTCGAAATTGTCCAATCTCTGAAAAACTTCTCTCGCCATGATGAAGCCGAAATGAAAGCCGTCAACATCCATGATGGCATCGACGGAACGCTAATGATTCTTCACCATCGCCTGAAAGCAGATGCTCGCCGTCCGGCAATTGAAATCGTTAAAGACTATGCAAAACTTCCTCTGATTGAATGCTACCCCGGACAATTGAATCAGGTGTTTATGAACATCCTGGCAAATGCCATTGATGCTTTAGAGGAGTTAATGGTCACTAGTCAACAGTCAACAGTCAAAAGCCCTGAACTATCGACTATGGACTATGGACTTTTGACTAAACCCCTAATTACCATTCGTACCGCAGTCCTCGATAACCAGTGGGTTGTGATTCGGATTGCCGACAACGGCCCAGGTATGAAGGAGGAGGTCATCCGCCGCATTTACGATCCCTTCTTCACCACGAAAGATGTTGGTAAGGGAACCGGGTTAGGCATGGCAATTAGCTACCAAATTGTTGTAGATAAACATGGAGGAATGCTCAAGTGTCGTTCTCAACCCGGTGAAGGCACAGAATTCTGGATTCAGATTCCGTTAAATTGTGCAGTGGTGGACGCTGCTGAAGAAAAAAATAGCACCTCTGCCTCAGCAACTTCCATAACGGAATTATCCCATACACCCGATGGCGACGGCTTCATTCCATCAACAGCTCCAATGCTCAAACCAACAGATTTGCTGATCCGCCATACTCAGTTGATCCAGCGACTTTCACAACACAATCCAGATGTCGAAGGTGCATCGCCCGATGAAATTTACCAGATATTCCAACGCCACCCAATTTCGTTAAAGCTTTACGCCACTTTGTTGTCTTGGTTCTGTTGTTCTAACCCCAAACAAATACGCTACTAAAGAAACCTCAATCATGTTTAATCAACCTAATGAATACAACCGTCAGCTATTTGAACAATGCCCCACTGGGCTGGCACTGTGCCGAACAGATGGGACGCTGATTGATATTAACCCTGCCTATGCTGCTATTTTAGGGCGCACTGTTCCAGAAACCTTGAATCTCACCTACTGGCAGATTACTCCAGAAAAATATGCTGCTACGGAACAATCTAGCCTAGAAGACTTGGAACGAACTGGTCGCTATGGGCCTTATGAGAAGGAGTACATCCACAAAGATGGGCACTTAGTTCCCGTCAGGTTATCTGGACTGATGATTGAGAAAGATGGGGAGCAACTGATCTGGTCTAGTGTGGAGGACATCAGCGACCTTCGACGTACCCAACAAGAACGCCAACATACTGAACAAATCCTGAAACAGAGTGAAGCTCGATACCGCTCTCTGGTAACTGCTACTGCACAAATTGTCTGGGTATGTACACCAGATGGAATTTGCTTTGAACTGGCAAGTTGGATAGCCTATACAGGTCAAAGTCTAGCGGAAGCCGAAAATGGGGGCTGGATTGATGCCGTTCATCCCGACGATCGCGCCGATACCGCAGAAGCCTGGAGTGCTGCTGTGGTAAACCTGAGCATGTATAAAGTTGAATACCGAATTCGTGGCAAGGATGGCAACTATCGCTACTTTTGGGTCTGGGGTGCCCCTGTCCGAGAAGAAGACGGTAGCGTTCGGGAGTGGATTGGCACCTGTACCGATATTCACGATCGCAAACAAGCAGAAGCCGAAAGTCAGCGTCTTAAAGAACGATATAGCTCGTTAGTAACTGCTACTTCACAGCTCGTCTGGGGAGCGACCCCAGAAGGACTGGGAATAAGTAGTGAAATGCTCACCTGGATGAACTATACGGGGCAGAGCGAAGCTGAAGCTGGGGGTTTGGGCTGGATCGATCCAATTCACCCCGATGACCGTGCCCACTCCATAGTAGGTTGGGATACTGCTGTGGCAAACCGAAGTATTCTCCAAACCGAATATCGAATACGTGGCAAGGATGGCATCTACCGCCACTTTTCTGTCTGTGGTGCCCCCGTCTTGGAAAAAGATGGCAGCATCCGCGAGTGGATTGGTACCTGCACCGATATTCAAGATCGCAAACAAGCAGAACAAACTCTGCAACAAAGCGAACAACGGTTTCGCTCTCTGGTGACTGCCAGTTCGCAAATTGTTTGGATAGCTACGCCTGAAGGACTGGCGGTGCCTAGTGAAATGCCTACCTGGTTAGCGTACACAGGTCAGAGTGCACAAGAAGTCGAGGGTTTGGGCTGGCTCGATCCAATTCACCCCGATGACCGTACCCACACAGCCCTTGCCTGGAGTACTGCTGTGGCGAATCAGAGTCTTTTTGAAACAGAATATCGATTTCGTGCCAAAGACGGAGGCTACCGCCACTTTTTCGTCTGTGGTGCCCCCGTCTTTGAAGAAGATGGCAGCGTTCGAGAATGGATTGGCACTTGCACCGATATTCACGATCGCAAACAAGCAGAAGCCGAAAATCAGCGTCTGATGGATATGATAAATCATTCCAGCGATGCCATCATTGTCCGCGACATGAGCGACAAAATCTCTCACTGGAATCAAGGTGCTGAAAGGCTCTATGGTTGGACGCGTGAAGAAGTGAAAGGCCAATGCATTCAGGCTTTTATCAAAAAAACCTTTTTAAAACCAAAAGAAGAAATTATCGCAGAGTTATTAGAGCAAGGTAATTGGGAAGGAGAAGTGGAACATCTCACCCATGATGCTAGACTGATTACCGTTCAGAGCCGATGGACATTGCAACGGGACATCGACCGTCAGCCCTGTGCGGTACTGGAAATCAATACCGACATTACTGCCCGCAAACAAGCAGAAATCGCTCTGCGGCAACTGAATCAAGAACTAGAAGCCAGAGTTGTAGAGCGGACAGCTGCCCTGCAAAATACTCTAGCAGAAGCGCACGGATTAAATGCCATTTTAGATAACTTAGCAGATGGCTTGTTAGTGGTAGACACCGCAGGACAAATTACCCACTTCAATCCTGCCTTTTTAGCTATGTATGAATTGACAGCTACCATCGTCAACGGTCACTACCAAGAATTGCCAATATCTGGTTTAACAGAACTGGTTGCACGAACTCAGTCCCATCCTAGAGAGGTGTTCTCTGCTGAGGTTGCACTGACGAAGGAACGCATTGGTCAAGCAGTGGCGACCGCCATCTTCAAAAACGTTGCAATGCAAGAACCCTCTGCCTGCTTCGGTTCAGCGTTGTTGATTCGGGATATAACGGCAGAAAAAGAGATTGACAAGATGAAGACCGACTTTATCTCAACGGTTTCCCACGAGCTGCGAACACCACTAACTTCTGTTCTCGGTTTTGCATCGATCATTAAAGAAAAGCTAGAAACCGATGTATTCCCAATAATTTCTACTGAAGACCGCAAACTTCAAAAAACCATTAAGCGGGTGAGTGACAATCTCAATATTATTGTGTCTGAAGCAGAACGACTCACGTCTTTGATTAATGATGTCCTAGACATCGCCAAGATGGAAGCAGGTAAGGTGGAATGGCAGATGCAGCCTCTCGATCCCAGTGAATTAATCCATTGGGCAACCAATTCCACAGCCTCGTTGTTTGAAACCAATGGCTTGCAGTTGGTCAGCGAGATTGAATCTGGACTACCTCAGATAGTAGGCGATCGCAACCGTCTGCTGCAAGTTTTAATCAATCTGATTTCTAATGCCGTTAAATTTACCGAATCTGGGTGTGTCACCTGCCGCGTCAAACAAGGACATGATGGTGTTTGCATCAGCGTCATCGACACAGGTATTGGTATTGCACCTGAAGATCAGCCGAAAGTATTCGAGAAATTCCGCCAAGTTGGTGACACTCTCACCGACAAACCCAAAGGCACAGGGTTAGGACTGCCCATCTGTAAACAAATCGTCGATCATCACGCCGGTAGAATTTGGGTTGAAAGTGAACCAGGTAAAGGCAGCGTATTCTCGTTCATCATTCCCACCTACGCTAGCGATCCAAAAACCACTACTAATCTGAATCTAGATACGCTAGTCAAACAACTCAAAGAACACGTCATCACCACAAACCCTGTGCTGAATCAAAATCGAAAAACCATATTGGTTGTAGATGATGACGCTAACATTCGGGAATTGCTTCGTCAACAACTGGAAAACGAAGGCTACAATGTCCGAGAAGGAAAGGACGGCGTAGATGCAATTCATCAAATCAAAACAGCGCGTCCCGATCTGATTCTCTTGGACGTGATGATGCCCCAAATCAACGGCTTCGACGTGGCAGCCGTCCTCAAAAACGATCCCCAGACCGCAGACATTCCGATCATTATTCTGTCAATTATTGAAAACAAAGAACGCGGCTATCATATTGGTATCGATCGCTATCTCACCAAGCCCATTAACACAGAGAAACTCCTCAACGAAGTAGGCTCACTGCTTTACCAAGGCACTTCTAGTAAAAAGGTATTGGTTGTAGATAAAAATGCATCAGCCTTAAAAACCCTATCCGATGTCCTCCAAGCTCAGGGATACAACGTAATTGAAGCCTCCAATCCGCAAGAATGCATCAATAAAGCCTTGTCAGCCAAACCTGACATGATCATCATCGATTCTTTCTTCTCTCAAGAAGCCGATTTGTTCAAAACCCTACGGTTTGAGAAGGAGTTAGAAAATGTATTTTTTATTATGTTATCCGATCAGTAAGCGCTGCAATTCGTTACTGGGGGCTGGCGACTGGGTACTAGGAAAGAATGATTTTAATCCCCAATCCCCAATTCCCAATCCCCAATTCCCAATTCCCAATTCCCAATTCCCAATCCCCAATCCTTATGACCCAGAAAATTCTAATTGTTGACGATGAACCCAATATCTTGATTTTGATGGAACAAGCCTTAGAAGCATTAGAAGATGAGGGTGTTGAACTTCTAACTGCTAGAAATGGAGAAGAAGCTCTCGAAACTATTAAAGCTGAAAAACCAAATCTAGTTTTTCTTGATGTGATGATGCCTAAAATGAACGGTCTGCAAGTCTGCCACATTGTTAAACACGACTTGCAAATGACTGATATCTACATTGTGATATTGACAGCTAAGGGACAGGAATTTGATAAACAAAAAGGAATTGAGGTCGGTGCAGATTTATATCTAACTAAACCATTCCGCCCCAAAGAAGTACTTGAAAAATCAATGCAGGTGTTGGGTTTTTGAGAAAAATCTTGAATGAATGCTTTTCACCTGCGTAAGCGTAGCCCGTCGGAGACATCGCACTACTAGGAACAATCGGCACAAATTTGGTTACGCTTCGTTAATAAATCAACGGTTAACAGTGCTCATATCAGGGTAGCGCTCACCTGCTGCTACACCTTTTGGTGCAACTGCTTCTAATCGATTTAACTCTTGTTCAGTCAGTGTAATTTCGGTAGCTGCAACATTCTCCTCTAAGTAGGTACGGCGTTTTGTACCCGGAATTGGGACAATATCTTCTCCTTGAGCGAATAGCCATGCTAGTGCAAGTTGACTAGCAGTTACTCCTTTTTCGGTGGCGATCGCTTTCACTTGCTCGACTAATTGCAGGTTCTTATAAAAATTCTCCCCTTGAAAGCGAGGGGCATTTCTCCGATAGTCATCAGGTGCTAGATCGTCAGGACTGGCGATCGCCCCTGATAAAAACCCTCTTCCTAATGGGCTATAGGCAACAAACCCAATTCCTAATTCCCGCACAGTAGGTAAAATTTCATCCTCTGGCTCTCGACTCCAAAGCGAGTATTCTGTTTGGAGTGCTGCAATGGGGTGGACTGCCACAGCCCGCCGAATCGTCGCCGGAGCAGCCTCTGAAAGCCCCAAATAACGCACTTTTCCCAGCTTAACTAACTCTGCCATTGCTCCTACAGTATCCTCAATGGGTACGGTTGTATCTACCCGATGTTGATAATACAGGTCAATTACTTCCACTCCCAAACGTTTGAGTGAGGCATCGCAAGCTTGATGGACATATTCGGGTTTGCCATTAACTCCTTTAAAACCACCATCTTCAGTGCGGACATTGCCAAATTTGGTTGCTAATACTACTTTATCTCGGCGATCTCTAATGGCTTTGCCTACTAATTGCTCGTTAGTAAAAGGCCCGTACATATCAGCAGTATCAAGAAAATTAACTCCAAGTTCCAATGCTCGATGAATTGTAGCGATCGCCTCATTTTCATCACGACCACTATAAAACTCAGACATTCCCATGCAACCAAGTCCGATGGCTGAAACTTCTAACCCAAGTTTCCCTAGTTTTCTGGTTTTCATCAAATAATCTCCTAGTCAGTAATTGCTCAGACAAAATCAACTCCTTCAGCATTATCCCTTTCCCTATCACTCAGTCATCTACACTTAGAAGTATTTATTTAAAAAATATATACATATCATAAATTTGAAATAATACAAACTCCTTTTTCACACATAGTTTCTTTTAGCTTTTGATAGAGAACATCATCATGAACTAGCAAACCCTGTTTAGTTTTCGTGTTTACAATTAAATATCTTGGTTCTTTTTCTGAAGGTGAGGCATTAAATTTTAAGAGTGCCCAATCAGAGTCTAAGCCATTCTTCCATAGATATGAAAATTCTTCTAAGTTGGTGTTCATGTCAATACTTTTTTTAAACTAAATCTTACTTAGCAAAGAAAATTGTAGAGTGTGTTAGAACGGAGTTCGTAACGCACTATTATCAAGGGTTTGATGCCGTACTCTCCGCGCTCACATCCTACGTATATTTTCAGAAACCAAACCTGATTCCTATAGAAACCTAGAAGATATTTAACGTAGTTTTAAGGTTTCAGGCAATCTTTTTGCTTCTACAACCCAAAAAATTGGTCTAATCTGAAAAACCTACCCATAAGAGCCTCGCCTGTTTATTCAGAAGCGAATTCTGGGAAACCTTAATTTGTGAGAGCGAGAGGCTTTTGCCAGAAGGAACTAGAATTAGGAAACACCTAGCTGGGTTCTTCTGAATTTTGAAATTAGGAGTGCATGTGTGCCAAAATCCCCTAAATATTTGCTGATTGGCTCAACCGAGACTTATAGCGGTAAATCTGCAACTGTTCTGGGTTTGTCTTATCAGCTACAGCAAAAAGGACTGGATATTACCTACGGTAAACCGCTTGGTACGTGTCTAAATTCGTCTAGTGGAACCGTAATTGAGGAAGATGTCCAATTCATCGCTCTTAGCCTCAATTTGCCGGAAAACCGTGTTGCACCTACAATGCTGGCTTTGGATGAACTGAATGTGCAAAAGCGCTTACGAGGGGAAGACAAAACCGATTATCAGCAGTCCTTAATACAGCAATATTTACAAATGTCCCAAGGAGATTTGGTATTGCTGGAGGGGCCTGGTGATTTTTCCGAAGGCAATTTGTTTGACTTGTCTTTGCTGCAAATGGCTGAAGTATTGGATGCTGGCGTGCTGTTGGTAAGCCGCTATAAATCGTTGCTTTCAGTTGAGGCGCTATTGGCTGCTAAAGGGCGTGTGGGCGATCGCTTGATGGGAGTTGTGATCAATGATATCCCTGTCACCCAACTAGAAGCAGTTAACACTCTCTTACGTCCATTTTTGGAACAGCAGGGGATTCCGGTGCTAGCAATGCTGCCAAATAGCGATTTGCTCCGTAGTATCAGTGTTGGCGAACTAGTCAAGCAGTTAAAGGCTGATGTTCTCTGTCGCAACGATCGCATGGATTTGTTGGTAGAAAGTCTGGCAATTGGAGCGATGAATGTCAACTCTGCCGTCAAGTATTTCCGCAAACGCCGAAATATGGCAGTTGTAACCGGAGGCGATCGCGTCGAAATTCAGCAAGCGGCTTTGGAAACATCTACCCAATGTCTAATTCTCACCGGGCAACTACCACCGCCGCCGTTCATTCTCAGCCGCGCTGAAGAACTAGAAATCCCCATTTTATCTGTTGATTTAGACACTCTCACCACTGTAGAAATTGTTAACCGCACTTTCGGACAAGTCCGCCTCCACGAGCCGATTAAGGTTCACTGCATTCGCCAGTTAATGTCTGAGCATTTTGACATTGAACGCCTGTTATCTAAACTGGGTTTAACTCCCGCAGCAGCATTGTCTTAGCCTCATCAACTCAAATAATTGAGAGTATCAATGCTCACTTATCAGTTAGAAGGCTGTATTGCTGGTGAAGGTACAGCCGGCTCGCTGTCACCTCCCAGGCGACGGCGGGCTGTCTCTCTCCGCCCCATAGCTGGGACGTACTTCGTTGCAGCAGCTAATCCAAAAACAGGCATATTTCCGTACCAAAAAGCGCATCTAGAAAAATTGTCTACGTATAAAGATTTAGAGCAACGTTACTTTAAGAACTTACAAGAATTGCCAGAAGCAGTAAAATTTCAGTACTTGACCCTCTTAAATGGCATAAGTTATGAAACACATTGGCTTGCTTGGTGTAACCAAGTAATTGAGTTATTGAACCAAACAGTCAAAAAGTTGTAGCAATCTCTAACTCAAGTTTTCCTCGCACCTACACGCTGTTTGGTAAAATATCTGGGTCGTTTAATCGGATTATGTCTATCTTTGAGCCAATCAACAGACCTTATTAACCTCGATACATTAGCGCAAGAACTGGCGACAATCCAACAAACGGGTTCCAAAAAAATCGCCTTGCTGGGTTCTCGTCACGTTCCGATTACGCATCAGAATCTGATTGAAATGATGACTTATGCCCTAGTTTTATCGGGTAATCGCATCATTACTTCTGGTGCTACAGGTACAAATTCAGCTGCCATCAAGGGAGCAACACGGGCTGATGCAAATTTGTTGACGGTGATTCTACCCCAAAGTCTGGAACGCCAGCCTTTGGAATCGCGCCAGCAACTAGAACAGGTAATGCATTTAGTGGAAAATCCCAGTAATGATAATCTGTCCCTTGCTGAAGCTAGTTACCTGTGCAACAAGGAAATTGTCTCCCGTTGCCAGCAACTGATCTGTTTTGCGTTTCACGATAGCCGCACCCTGTTACAAACTTGTCAGGATGCAGAAGAACAAAGAAAAGTGGTGACGCTTTTCTACTTTGATTAGTCATTTGTCATTTGTCTTTTGTCATTTGTATTTGACTAATGACTAATGACTGATGACTATGACTAATAACCAACAACAATAAGTAATGATAATTTTTTTGTACTCGATCGCTGCTGCTGTCGTTCTGATTTACCTGCCATTTTTGGTAGTAGCTTATGCCCGTGTGCGGATTGGCAAGGAAATGCTTGCTACTCCTCGTGCGATGGTTGATAAATTGCCGCCTTATGCCCAACGAGCTACTTGGGCACATCAGAACACCTTTGAAGCCTTTATGGTATTTGCCGCAGCCGCATTAATGGCTTATGTAACTGGTGTAAATTCTACTACAGCACAAATAGCTGCGATCGCCTTTGTGGTGGCTCGTTTGCTGTACTCAATTTTTTATATTTTGAATATACCCCTTTTGCGATCGCTCATGTTTGCTATTAGCATCCTTGGCTCTGCCACTCTCATGTTCTTGAGCATCATCCAAGCTACTAATTAAGTAGGGAGTGGGTTCTATTTTGAGTTATATTCCCATCATGCTGAAGCTAGACCTCAGCCCTTACCCAGAGGTGTTGAACTATATCAAGCAGTTATCTGAGCGTCCGGCATTTC